>JBEKFN010000174.1:0-8794 GCA_050013295.1 Terriglobales bacterium | reverse complement strand
AAGCATTGCCCGAACGGCATCGACGTCTATTTTGACAACGTGGGCGGCGCGATTCTGGACGCGGCGCTGGCGCAACTCAGGCTGGGCGCCCGGATTGTGATCTGCGGTGCGATCTCGCAATACAACAATACCGGCCCGATCGTGGGGCCCAGCAACTACCTGTCTCTGCTGACGAATCGCGCCACGATGAAGGGCACGCTGGTGCTGGACTACGTCGATCGCTACGCGCAAGCCGGAACGGAAATGGCGGCATGGATGGCGGCGGGCAAGCTCAAATCGCGCGAGGATATTGTGGAAGGACTCGCCACCTTTCCCGAGACTCTGCTCAAGCTTTTCAAGAGCGAGAACTCGGGGAAGCTTATGCTGAAAGTGGTTTAGGCTGACCAACGGAGAGCCTCTGATGTCATTGGTCGAGAATCAAGGCACAAAGATCTATTGGGACGAACAGGGGCGGGGAGCACCGATTCTCCTGATCATGGGCCTTGGGTATCCGTCAGCCTTGTGGCATCGCACACGCCTGGCGCTGGCGCAACATTTCCGCACGATTTTGTCGCATGCTGGCGAGAGCCGGGCCTGACAGCAGCGAGGTCAGGAGTCCGTTCCATGGGCGAAAGTGAACCTCAAAATCGATATTCTCGGCAGGCATACATAATCATCAAAACAATTCATTTGATGAATTTCGCGAACGCGGATACGCTCGCGCCGATTGCAGAGATGCTGCGCTCTGAAATGGCAGGAGCGTCCGGGAATTATTCGTTCTCATTGAGCAGATCCAAGAAACGAGGGAAGCTCGCTCGACAATTCCGGCCAGAAGGCCGGTTGAAAGAAAGCGGCTGGGTGCTGGTAGGCGCACCGGGTCTGTTGTGTGATTCAGACAAGGCCTGAGGCGGCGAGACATGTTCTCACGCATCCCGAAGGAGAATCCTATGAAGTCACTGGCATGTGTGGTTCTGTGCTTAGCGTTGGCGAGCAGCGTGGCTTACGCGCAGGGTGTGGGTTCCTCCGGCGGTATCCAGGGAACCGTGACCGATCAATCGGGCGCTCTTCTGCCGAAGGCGACCATAACAGTGGCAGACACACAAACCGGCCTGCAGCGCGCGGCAGTCACGGATGCCATGGGTCAGTTCCGAGTGCCAAACTTGGCCCCGGCAACCTATGACGTTAGTGTGCAAGTACCGGGCTTTGCCCACGCCGTTCGCAAGGGGGTGGTGGTGAGTGTCGGGCAAACCGTCATCTCGGATTTCCAGTTAAAAGTATCGCAAGTAGCCACCGAGATCGCAGTGTCCTCGGAAGCGCCCGTCGTCGAGACCGAACGGAGCAGCCAAGCGGACAGCGTGTCCGAGAGATATATAACCGACCTGCCCATTGGCCGCCGCGACTACCTCACGTTCACCTTGCTGATGCCGGGCGTCAGCAACTCAAACACCATCGCCAGTAATGCTGACTATCGTGTGAAACAAACTCCGCAAAGCGGCCTATCCTTCTATGGAAGCAACGGACGCGGGAACAGCGTAACCGTGGACGGCGGCGAGGCCAACGATGACGCGGGTGGCGTCCGCCTGAACGTAAGCCAGGACGCGGTGCAGGAATTCCAGATCAACCGCAGCAACTACTCAGCTGAGCTGGGTGGGGCCAGCGGAGCCTCCGTCAACATTGTGACCAAGTCGGGCACAAACAACGTGCATGGCGGCGTTTATGGTTTCTTTCGCAATGATGCGATGGATGCCCGAAACCCGTTCGCTTTCAGTCCAGCTCTGGCGCGGGCAGAACCGTTCTCGCTGACCGCGGAAGGTCAGCCGATCAAGAATTCTCTCAACCAACAGCAATTCGGCGGGACGATCGGATTTCCGATCAAGAAGGACAAAACTTTCCTGTTTGCTGCTTACGAAGGTCTGCGCTCCAATGCGCAGGACTCAGTCCCCTTGCTGACGCAGAGTAACATCTTCGGTCCCACCGACAGGCAGGCGGCGATTCTTGCCGGCTTGGTGGCACTAGGACCCGGGTCGTCAGTGCCTCTTTGCCTGCCCCCGTTTAACCTGACGGGCCCTGAGTGTGCCGCTGCGCTACAGGGCCCCTTGACCGTTAGCCCGACAACCTATCTCGGCGAACCCGCAGCGCAGTCGACCTCCGACCCTTTCATCATCAATCAGTTTGAAACAAACGGCGGGGTGTTTCCGTTCCCCATCCGGCAACACGAGGGATCGGCCCGTTTGGATCACCGATTCAGCCTTAGCGACTCGGCCTTCCTCCGCTATAGCTTTGCGCACCTGGAGGAGTCCGACCCGGACCTGCAAGCTCTGATCGGCTTCTCACGCGGCACTTCCGTACTTAACTGGGACAGCACTCTGCAAGGCTCGTGGTTTCATCAATTCAGTTCGAATGCTATCAACGAAGCCCGAGTGCAGTGGAACCTGTACCAATTTAACGTGGACACGAATGATCCCGGGGGACCCGGTCTGGACGTTCAGGGATATGGTTTCTTCGGGCGCGGCATCTTCCTACCCAGCCACAGTACAGTGCGCCGTTATGAGTTCGCCGACAATTTCACCCTCATCCGCGGCCATCACAGCATGAACATGGGCTTCTACGAGTTGATTCGCGGCAACAACACCAATTCCGACACCTTCTTCGCCGGACGTTTTGAGTTCCTGCAACTTCCCGGCGGGCTGGTCAGCACATGCCTGGAGTTACCCGTGCTTTGCGGACTTTCTCCATTGTTGGCGCCCGCGCCTCTCAGCACACTTCAAGCGTGGAGTCAGCAGCTCCCGGCGTTCTATGAGCAGGGCTTTGGCACCCCATCGTATATCGAGACCAGGCCGTTCACTGCCGCTTACTGGCAGGACGCTTGGCAAATCCGGCGAAACTTCACGCTTACCTACGGTTTGCGCTACGAAGTGGATTCGCAGTATGGGCCTCTCAATACCTATAAGAAGGACCTTGCTCCCCGCGTTTCGTTTGTCTGGAACCCGCGCAACGACCAGAAGACGGTAATCCGTGGCGCGTATGGGATCTTCTACTCGCCGATCTATGCGCAGATTCCCAATGTCGTGAAAACCCTGGGCAATGTGAACGGCACCCGGCAGATTGCCAATACCCTGGTAAAGCTTACAGGCGTTCCCGGAAATCCTGGGCTTAACTCGGCGTTTATCTACCAAGTGCTGTTTGGGGGGGGTGAGGGGAAGTTTCCGTGCAAGCTTCCTGCAGGTCAGAACGCCTGTATCACGGCTGCGGATATAGAAGCTCCTCCAATAAGCCTCCAAGTCTCTAACACCGGCCCCCTCCCGCAGGGAACTGTGCTTTTCTCCGGACAACCGAATTACCGGCCGCCGCAGTCGCAGCAGGCCTCGTTCGGCGTCGAGCGTCAGGTCGGAAAGAGCATGTCTATCTCCGCCAGTTACATTTACGTCCACACCACCCACCTGCCTTGGGCCGTGGACAAGAACTTGCTGCCGACAGCACCAATTGTCACTGGCACCCCTTGCTTTGCAGGGGGCCCGCCAATTTGCGGCGCGGGCGGTCTCCCCACTAACGGCCTTCCTTTCCAGGATTGGGGAGCGCCGCAGTGCGTTACCGTTCCCAGCCCTTGCTTCGCGGATCCAACCCTCACGGTTCTTCAGAACAATCAATATTCCTCCATCGCGAACGCGATTTACAATGGCGGCATTCTGGAGGTGAAAAAGCGCTTCAGCGATCGCTTTAGCTTGATTGGCAATTACACATACAGCCAATCGATCGACGACTCGACGGATTTCAACAGCGATTACTCGGCATTCGATGAGGTAAACCTCGCCGCCGAGCGCTCCCTGTCGGATTTTAATCAAAAGCACAAAGTGGTGTTCGCGGCTGTGCTGGACAGCCCGTGGGACCATTCGCGCGTTTTGTCCGGTTTTGAGCTTTCTCCGATTGTGAGCTACAACAGCGGCCATCCCTTTAACCTGCTGGCCGGCTCGGACATCAACGGTGACGGTCATTTCACCAACGACCGTCCGCCAGGCGCTCCGCGCAACAGCGGCCTGGGTCCCAATTACGCGGCCTTCGACATGCGCTTGAGCCGAGCGTTCAAGTTCGGCGAGAAGTACAGCCTGCGATTCCTCGCAGAAGGATTTAACATTGCCAATCGGACAAACTACGCCAGCGTGAACAATGTTGTCGGCGCTGCCTTCGCTCCGCCATTCAATGTTCAGGGCACCGCCAGCCTCTCGCCCAGCCAGCCGCTGGGCTTCACGGCAGCTCTTCCGAAGCGCGAGATCCAACTCGGCGTGCGCTTCGCGTTCTGAGGCAGGCGCTTCCTGGCGTCGAGTATGCGGCCCATCCCGGCCCACATCCCGGGATGGCCGCTGACGCCGGGAGCGGCGAACGCCAGGCATGGCACAGTGCTTGCGCCTGAAAACCACGCTGCTGCAAGTCCAGGTAAATACCTATGCCAACGCAGGAGACGATCTATGAAGTCGCGGACCGAGTCGCAACCATCACGCTGAATCGTCCGGACAAACTGAATGCCTGGACCGCCACCATGGAAGCGGAGGTACGTTCCGCAGTAGAGGAGGCGGAGCGGGACGAGAACGTACGGGTGATCGTGCTGACGGGAGCGGGCCGGGGATTTTGCGCCGGCGCCGACATGTCCTTGTTGAGCGCCGTCGCCACTCAGGGACTGGATAAAGATGTCACCCGGCGGATTCATTCCGGGGGCGCCCCGCAGGAAGGACTGCGGCCGGATTTTCAGCGCAAGTTTTCCTGTTTTCTCGGCCTCGCGAAACCCGTGATTGCCGCCATTAACGGGCCGACGGTGGGCCTGGGCCTGGTGATTGCGCTCTACTGCGACCTGCGCTGGGCGGCGGAGAGTGCGCGCTTCAGCACGACTTTCGCGCAGCGTGGACTCATCGCGGAGTACGGCATGGCCTGGATGCTGCCGCGCATTGTCGGTCTGCCCGATGCCCTTGATTTGCTGCTGTCCGCCCGGCACATCAACGCATCCGAAGCGCTGGTTCTGCGGCTGGTCAACCGGGTCTTTCCCCAGGAGGGCTTCGCCGCAACCATCCACGAGCACGCCGTCCAGTTGGCGTCCAGCGTCAGCCCCCGCTCCCTGGGTGTGATCAAGCGGCAGGTGTACACGGGAATGTTCCAGACGCTAGCCGAGTCCTTCGATCTTTCCGTTGTAGAGATGGTGGCGAGTCTCCGGAGTGAAGACTTCAAAGAAGGGGTGGCGCACTTTCTGGAGAAACGGGCGCCAAAGTTCAGCGGCCGCTGACCGCGGAGTCGGGGCGCGTCGACCCGGACGCAGCCCGCCGGGAAGCACAATCAAAAACGCGCCGGCGCTCAGGCCGAGGCCGCGCTCTGAGGTTTGTATTTCTTCAGTTCCAGCTTGGCAATCAAGGCGCGATGGACTTCGTCGGGGCCGTCCGCGATGCGCAGCGTGCGGATCGTGGCAAACATTTCGGCCAGCGGAACATCGTCGGAAACGCCGGCGCCTCCGTGCATTTGAATTGCTTGGTCGATGATCTCCAGGGCAATGTTGGGAACGGCGACTTTGATCTGGGAGATTTCGCTGCGGGCGCCTTTGGCGCCGTCTTCATCGAGCATCCAGGCGGCTTTGAAGGTGAGAAGTCGGGCTTGCTCCAGCATGATGCGGGCGTTGGCAATGACATCGGCGTTGGCGCCCAGCTCGGCCAGAGGTTTGCCGAAGGCGACACGATGGAGCGAGCGGCGGCACAAAAGTTCAAGCGCGCGTTCGGCCGCTCCCAGCGTGCGCATGCAGTGATGAACGCGACCGGGGCCGAGCCGGCCCTGGGCGATTTCGAAACCGCGACCCGGTCCGGCGATGATGTGGTCGAGCGGTACCCGGACATTAGTGAAGCTAACCTCGCCGTGACCGAAGGGCGGGTCATAGGATCCAAACACGGGCACCATTCGCTCGATCTTGACGCCGGGTGCGTCGAGCGGCACCAGAATCATGGAATGACGCTGGTACTTGCTGGCAGAGCGATCGGTTATGCCCATGAAGATGAGCAGCCGGCAATGGGGATGGCCGACTCCGGAACTCCACCATTTCAAGCCGTTGAGGACGACGTGATCCTCCTCGATGAGGGCCGTTGCTTGCATGTTCGTGGCATCAGAAGAGGCCACGCCGGGCTCCGTCATGCAGAATGCGGAACGAATCTCGCCGGCCAGCAGGGGCTTAAGCCAACACGCCTTTTGTGCTTCCGAACCATACTTCACCAGCACTTCCATGTTGCCAGTATCGGGTGCGTTGCAGTTGAAAACCTCGGGGGCGATCGAGGAGCGACCGGTGAATTCCGCCAGGGGCGCATACTCTACATTGGTGAGGCCGACGCCATACTCCCGGTCGGGAAGAAACAGGTTCCACAAGCCGGCTGCACGCGCCTTCGCCTTCAAAGTCTCCATAACCGGAGGCTGCTTCCAGCGGCGCCAGTCGGGAAGGTTCTGCAGTTGCGCGCAATACTCAGGCTCCGATGGCAGGACATGCTCTTGCATGAAGGCCGAGAGGCGCTGAACATAGCTCCTGGCTGTCGGTGACAGAGAAAAGTCCATTGGTAAGCACTCACCTCGCAGGCACCCTAGCCTAACGATTTCCGCAGAATTCTCCTAATGAATCTTGTGAATCCTGTAGTATATGTGCCGTGCATTTGCGTCAGGTCGACCTGAACCTGTTCGTGGTACTGGAAGCCATCTACCGCGAGGGCAATATCACTCGCGCCGGCCAGCAACTGAACCTCACCCAACCCGCGATCAGCCATGCGCTGAAGAGACTGCGCGATCTTCTGCAGGACCCGCTGTTCGTCCGCCAGGGGGCGCACATGATGCCGACGCCGTTCACGCGGAACATGATTGAGCAAGTACGGCAGGCGCTGCACATTCTGGAGGTGCACGTCAGCGCGAGTCGCAATTTCGTTCCCGAACACACGCGGCGGAACTTTCACCTGTCGTTGTGGGAATACGCCGAGGCCCTGATTCTTCCGCTCCTGCTGCGGCGCCTGACGCATGCCGCCCCAGGAATGTCGATCACGACCTCGCAGGTCAAGCGCAGAGATCTGGAAACCGAACTGGCGAGCGGTTCGGTCGATCTGGCCATTGACATCCCCCTGACGATGAGCGATCGCATTCGGCATAAGTGGCTTCTGAATGACCCATTCGTGGTCATCGCCCGGCATGGTCACGCGGCGATCCCGGACAAACTGGACCTGAATACTTATCTGGGGCAGCGCCATATTCAGGTCTCGTCCCGGCGCCACGGTCCCAGCCTGATCGATATCGAACTTAGCCGGCGGGGGCTTCGCCGGCAAGTGTTTCTGCGCAGCCAGCACAACTTCCCGGCCTGCGTGGTAGTAAGTACGACCGACATGCTTCTGACCTTGCCGGAGCGCCATGCGCAATTGCTGAACACGAGTTTGATGAATCAGGTGCTTCCCTTCCCGCTGCAAGCGCCCCGTCTCGAAGCCCATTTGTACTGGCACGAGAGTGTGGAGAATGATCCGGCAAACCGCTGGCTACGGGAAGAAATCGAAAAAGCCTTGGCCCCGGAACCCCGAGCACCAGCAGCGCCGCGCAAGGCCGGTAGCGAGCGGCGCCGGGGCAGATGTTGACCAAGATCAACCGTAGGTCGCTGACGGTGCCAGGAAAAGGAATAAGGAATAAAGACCACCACCATCAATATGATTTTGGGCGTTCTCGCGCCGGCTTCGGGGAGGATCTGTATCGAAGGGGTCGATATCGCTACGCACCGCTCACAAGTGCTTCTACGCACGAACTTCGCGGCCGTCTACGCTCCACTGCCAGGAAACTTGACAGTCTAGCAAAATCTACGTGTCTTTGGGCTCCTGTACGGAGTGATAAGCGGTGTTGCGGCGGGGCGACCGTGAACTGAGCGTCCTGTGGCTGCCGGCCCCGGCTTGGAGTCTCTGACACTATTAGTGCAATAATTGAAGCCGAAGAGGTTGCAGTCATGAAGAGCAGGGTGGGGTACAAGGGATATGTCATCGAGGTACGGTTATCCGAGTTGATGGACGGCGAGTTCTCGGCAGAGTTCTCCGTTGAGGAACACGATGGGAGTAGAGTGACCGAAACTCAGTTCTATTTGCCCGACACCTTCCCGACGCAAGAGTCCGCTATCAAGGCAGCAATTCAGGCTGGGCGGCAGAAGATCGATATGGGTTTTGAGCGTGGATCGGTTGCCGTGAACGGCTGAGCCCGCCCTTTCAAAAAATGGCTCCGCAGCCCGAGAAGACATTATTAACTCTTCTGCATGATCCGCGAGTGGCTTCCCACGATCCTTGCGGATCGCAATGAGTTGAAGTCTTTAGAATGTCCGCACGGACTCAAGTTTTCTTCGGTAGAATCGTGCCCTGTGTACGGAGGGAAGAATCATGCGCAAACGGGTCGTTGCCATCATCTTGATGCTGGCTTGCTCGGTTACTCTCGTGGCCCAAGCTCTTTCGCCCCAGGTGCGCGGCTTTGTGAAGGTGGACGCACCCGTGATTGCCCTAACCCACCTGCGCGTGATTGACGGTACGGGTGCGGCCGCGCGGGAAGACCAGACAGTCGTGATCTCCAACGGAAAGATCGAATCGGTTTCCGACGGCGCTTCGGCGAATGTTCCCAGTAATGCCCTGGTGTTCGATTTGCACGGCTACAGTGTCATTCCCGGTCTCGTCGGTATGCACGACCATATGTTCTATCCCATGGGCAACGGGATATTCGGCGAGATGGCATTCAGCTTTCCCCGTTTATACCTTGCCGGCGGAGTGACGACCATTCGCACGACAGGTTCGATCGAGCC
>JBEKFN010000173.1:0-8858 GCA_050013295.1 Terriglobales bacterium | reverse complement strand
CCAGCCGGCTGGCTTGACGCAGCTTCATTCGATCGACGGCATTGCGCACGCTGCGGGCATTGGCAAATTGGGGCTGGCGGGTCCGCAACTCGAGGTATTCGACAAATGCCTGTCGCGCCTCGCTATCAAAGCTGTAGTTCTGCTCGCGCAGCATCAAGTCGGCGATCGTCGTCAGCTCCTGCAACGTGTAATCGGGAAAGCTGATGTGGTGCGCCACCCGGGAGCGAAACCCGGGATTGTACTGAAAGAAGGTTGCCATTCGATCTTGATAACCGGCCAGGATCACGACCAAATCTTCGCGCTGATTTTCCATAGCCTGCAGCAACATCTCAATCGCTTCCTGACCGTAGTCGCGTTCATTTTCCGGCCGGTAGAGGTAATACGCTTCGTCGATAAACAGCACGCCTCCCATGGCCTTCTTCAGAATCTCCTTCGTCTTGGGAGCCGTGTGGCCGACGTATTGACCGACCAGATCGTCGCGGGTCGCAACCACCAGATGGCCGCGCCGCAGGTAGCCCAGGTGGTGCAGTATCTTCGCCATGCGCATCGCGACCGTGGTTTTGCCGGTGCCCGGATGTCCGGTAAAAGACATGTGCAACGTCGGACGCTCGTTGGAGAGCCCAACCTTCTCGCGCAACCGAGTCACCAGCAGCAGCGATGCTACGCGCCGGATGTAAGCCTTCACCGGCTGGAGGCCAACCAGTTCACGATCGAGCTCGTCCAGAATTACGTCGAGATTGGAATCCCGATGTGCCGCGCCGATATCCACGAGGCTCTCCTCGGGCTCACCGCTAGGCGCTCGATCCACGACGGAATCTGTATCCAGTTTGTGCATGGCGTTTCTCGCGTTTTTAGTGGAGAGCCGCCCGGCTGGACGGGCGAGACGCCCGTCCCTCCACCGTATGACTCATCAACTGTCCTAGCTTGCCGACTGGCTCCTGGAGCGAATGGTGTACTGGATACGGCGATCCTGCGCCTCAGCGCGCTCTAAATAAAACCCGGGCTCTTTCTCGGGCCGCTGCACAATGAAACTCAACATCGTTGTCTGCCGCCCTTTGGTGCGGTCATAGCCGTTCAGCTTGATGTAATGCTGCGGGAAGGCCTTCCGGCATTCATCGATGCGCTCCATCGCTTCGTTCAGCTCTTGCAATTCAAACATCGGAAGCCCCCACATGTCCCAATACGAGTTCCGGGGATGAGGATCATCCGTGTGCTCGATGGAGAAAGCCCAGCCATTCTCGAAGCAGTACCGCACCTGCGCTTTGACCTGGTCTTCCGTGAAGTCGGGCAAATAAGAAAAAGTTCCTTGTGTAATTCGCATGATTCGTCTCTCCATTCACAAACGCAGTTTGGTACAAGCTGGTTACTAAGTGCAGCTCATCCAACCGTGACCGTGCCGACCGCATCGGGCACATCCGTTGACTCAAAGTCGTAAGAGACATCCTTCCAGATGTCCAACGCCTTGCGCAGTTCCGGCGACCAACGGGCAGCCTTGTTCAGGATCTCCGGCCCCTCGCTGAGAAAATCGCGGCCTTCGTTGCGGGCCTGGATTATCGCTTCCACAGCCACGCGATTCGCCGTCGCACCTTGCGCGATCCCGTCCGGATGGCCGATCGTGCCGCCGCCGAACTGCAGTACGACGTCTTCGCCGAGAAGGTGCAGCAACTGATGCATCTGGCCAGCGTGGATTCCACCGGAAGCAACCGGCATCGTTGCCGGCAGCGACGCCCAGTCCTGCTCGAAATACAATCCTTGCGATAGGTCGGCCTCGATCTTGTTCGCGCGTAACGTACTGTAGTAGCCGCGAATAGCGTTGGGATCGCCCTCCAGCTTGCCGACGACTGTGCCCGCGTGAATGTGGTCGACTCCCGCCAGGCGCATCCATTTAGCAATCACGCGGAAGTTCACGCCGTGCGTCTTCTGCCGCGTGTAAGTTCCGTGACCGGCCCGGTGCAGGTGCAGAATTACGCTATTGCGACGCGCCCACTTGGCCATGGACTGGATTGCCGTATAGCCGATGGTCAAGTCGATCATCACAATCACTGTGCCAAGTTCCTTGGCGAAATCGGCGCGTTCGTACATTTCCTCCATGGTTCCGGCTGTTACGTTCAAGTAATGTCCCTTGATCTCGCCGGTAGCGGCGGCGCCACGGTTCACCGCTTCCATGCAAAACAGAAAGCGGTCGCGCCAGCGCATAAAAGGCTGGCTGTTGATGTTCTCGTCGTCCTTGGTGAAGTCGAGCCCACCGCGCAGCGCTTCATAGACCACGCGCCCATAGTTGCGGGCAGAAAGGCCGAGCTTGGGTTTCACGGTGGCGCCCAGCAGCGGACGCCCGAATTTATTCAGGTACTCGCGCTCCATCACGATGCCGTGAGCCGGCCCCTGAAACGTTTTCGCGTAATGCGGAGGAATCCGCATATCCTCCAGGCGCAGAGACTTGAGCGCCTTGAAGCCGAACACATTGCCGATAATCGACGAAGTCAGGTTGGCAATCGAGCCCTCTTCGAAAAGATCAATATCGTAAGCAATGTAGGCGATGTACTGATCCGTGCCCGGGACAGGATCGACGCGGTAGCATTTCGCCTGATAATGCTCGTAGGGCGTTAGGCGATCGGTCCACACCACCGTCCAAGTTGCCGTCGAAGACTCGCCGGCCACCGCTGCCGCCGCTTCGATGGGGTCCACGCCCGCTTGCGGCACCAGACGGAACGCACACAAGATATCGGTAGCTTTCGGTTCATAATCGGCGTCGTAGTAGCCCATTTCCGCGTACGGCGTGATGCCCGCGGCCCAACGGCTTTTCTTTTTGCCAGAATTGCTGTTACCAGCCATTTCCATCTCCCTCAAAAAATTAAGTCTCTTCGCTGTTCGTGTGAAAGCGGGGCTGTGCCCCGCTTGGACGGCGCAAAGCCCCGTCCCCACACGACGAATGTGCTTGACTAGCTGCGGTGCGCAGAATGCGCACTGTTGCAGACCGCTGCCGGGTTGGTTGGCCCGACCGCATCTTCGCTTCGTACTGCTCGCGACTCTGGTTTCGAGGTGGTTCCGGCTGGTTCGCCGGCTCGCCGCCTGCATATCTTGTTAAGGCAATTCCTGTTCCAATGCCGCGTCGATGTTGTCGGCGCCCAACCTAGAGTCCATAAGTAGTTGTTGTTTCTTTCGGTTGGGCCTAACCGCGAGAGCGGAACGCAGGGCGCACGGATTTCTGCGGTTTCCTCATGCGTGACATAGATGTCTCAATAACCAGAGAGAGTGAAGTCTGCAACAATATGAAAGAGCTACAGTTACGATGGTGGATACGCAATGGATAAATATGTCCCACTAGTGAGTCTTTTTAGTCTCACCGTGGTCCCGAGAGGAACGGGTCGAGATTTTGTGCTTTGCCAGCAAGCGATGAAACGTACGGCGCGCCATTTTCGCCAGCGTCGCCGCCCGGGAAATGTTTCCGTCGGCTTGGAGCAAATAGCTGGACAATGCTTCCCGCTCAAACTGCTCGATCGCGCGCGCCTTGCTCGGCATGAACCCCATTTGGGGCTCGAACGAAACCACATCTTGAACGTGAAGCGGAAGGTGCTCGGCCTCCACCACGGAAGAGGACGTCAAAACGACAGCCCGTTCAATGATGTTTTCCAGTTCGCGAAGATTGCCCGGCCAGGAATAGTTCTTCAGCAGCGCGAGCGCTGGTGGAGCAATGCTGTCTACTTTCTTGTTGACCTTGGCGCGGGCGCGCAGCAAAAAGTATTCCGCAAGAAACGGAATGTCCTCAACCCGCTCGCGCAGTGGCGGCAGGGTGATGGAGAAGGTGTTGATCCGGTAGAACAGATCTTCGCGAAACGTGCCTTCGCGAATGGCGGTCTCCAGATTCCGGTTGGTGGCGGCAACAATTCTCACCGAAACCTTTCGTGTTCGCATGTCGCCAACGGCGCGAATTTCCCCGGTTTGCAGCGTGCGCAGAAATTTGGCCTGGATCTCCAGCGACATGTCCCCAATTTCATCGAGGAACATCGTGCCGCCGTCGGCCTTTTCGAACAGCCCTTTACTGTCGTTATAAGCTCCAGTAAAAGCGCCGCGCCGGTAGCCGAAGAGTTCGCTTTCCAGCAGTGCGGGAGACAATGCCGTGCAGTTCAGCGTCACCAGTGGGTGATTGCTGCGCGTGCTGCTGCGATGGATGGCTCGCGCCACCAGTTCTTTCCCCGTCCCGCTCTCGCCGCGGATCAAAACCGTCGTGGGCGTGGGTGCAACCTTGGAAATCAGTCCCGAGATTTCCTTCATCTTCAAATTGTTGCCGATGATGAACTCGCCTTCCGCGCGCGCTTCGAGTTCGTGCAGGGCCAACTGATATTGATTCTGAAGAGGCTCCGCTTGACTCCTGTCGCCGGCAAATTCCGAGATGAAGCGGGCCGTCTTGCCGCCAACAACTTCCGTGCCGGGCGGACGCAAGCGGTAGATTTCCCGCCCAACATCAGGATCTCCCGTAACATCGATGATGAGGTCGGCGGCATCAGCCTTGAGGAATTTTCTGTAGTTGGCGGCAACCGGCAAGCCCAGTTCCCGCGCGAGGACGATGCCGGGCGCGCCTTCATCCTTGTCGGCGACTCCGACAATCTCTATGCTCGGATCCTTGTGGAATAGTTCCACCAGGGCTCTTCCACCACGGCCGGCTCCGATGAGAATGATTCGCGTCATAGATGGTTGGCGTTCATTCCCGCACCAGGCGCGTATTCTACCCCATCCTTACCGCCCCTCATACCGTGACCGCGTGATCACCGCGAGCGGCCTCCTTCTAACGGTTTTATCGATAGCGCACGGAACATTGTGCACACGCGCACTCGTTCTCAACTGCGCGCTTCCGATAAAACACTAGCGTAATTCGGGAACAATAGCCAAGGTGTCAGGAAAAAGGCAAGCCTGAGTTGTTCTCGGTCTGTTTTCATTGCGTTCATCGTGTGCGGCTGCATCGTTAAACCGCGGGCATTGCTATGTGCTACTGTGCTGGCTAGGACAACACGGGAATGTCCGCTCTGCCAATGCTCGCTCGAATTTCCACTGCGCTACTGGCATTCATTTTGGCCGGAATGCTGCCATTACATGGGCAAGATCAGCCACCCAGTGTTGACGTTGCGGAACCGATCGCAACCGATCGGCCGGCAGTTACGAACTCCAGCGTTGTCGTCCCGCGCGGCAGCCTTCAGGCGGAGAACGGCTTCCTTGAATCCAGCAGCCAGGGACAGAGCGTCGTAGACGGGCCGGAGAGCTTAGTGCGTTTTGGTGTCGCCAGGAGGACTGAGTTGCGTTTCACGGTGCCGGACTATTTCTACAACCTGAACACTGGCGGAAGCCCGGGTTCGGGATTTGGCGACTTTGCCTTCGGAGTAAAAGAACAGCTTGGCCCCACACTAGGTAAATTCGATGTATCCGTGATTCTGTTCCTCAGTTTTCCAACCGGCGCCAACACGGTATCCAGCGGCGGGTACGATCCGGGATTGCAGGTGCCCTGGTCGCGCGCGCTCTCCGCCAACTGGACGGCGGCCGGAATGTTCTCGGTGTATTGGCCTACCCAGGGCCGCACGCGAAATGTGACCGGCGAGTCTACGTTCCTGGTAGATCGGCAATTGACGAAACCCTGGGATGCGTTTGTCGAGTACGCGGGTGGTTTTCCGGAATTCGGCGGGCCGCGGCACTTGCTGCACTTCGGGACAGCTCTGAAGATCACCCAGCAGCAACAGATTGACTTCCATGCCGGCGTGGGCCTATCGTCGGCGGCAGTGGATCATCTCATCGGGATCGGCTATTCGTTCCGCATTCAGGCGATCCCTCGCTAGTGTGGGCTTCCAGGTAACTTGTTTTCTTTCACACCGACGCGGCACTAGAATGCTTTAGGCAGGGCAATCGGGCACCTAGCAGGCTGCGGAAAAACTCGGATTTTGATCTTGTTTTGAAGGGGCGCGGCTTTAGCCGCGCCGTAAGTGCAGCAAAATCAATCGCGGCTTTAGCCGCTGCGGGCTGCACAGCGTGCAATCCGAGTTTTTCAGCAATCTGCTAGAGCGTTCCGGGGCCAAATAGGTTTTGCGCTTTGACGACGCCTCCTCGGTTGGGCTCTTCCGAGTGGGACTGGTGAGTAAGACTGGTGGATTTCTACAGTGCAATTCAATACGTGTTGTTTGTGGCCATTGTCACCGTCCTGGTGAAGCCCTTGGGCGGGTACATGGAACGGGTCTTTTCCAGGAAGCAGACGGCACTTGATCGTTTATGTCTTCCGGTTGAGCGGCTCATCTATCGCATTACTGCGGTTGATCCCGATGTGGAGATGTCCGGCAAGGAGTATGCGACGTGTTTCGTGCTCTTTGGCCTTGCCGGCACGCTCCTGTTGTATGCCATTCTCAGAATGCAGCAGTTTCTTCCCTGGTTTTTCCCGCAGTACCAGACGACGCCGCTAACTCCCGACCTGGCTCTGAATACGGCGATCAGCTTCTCGACGACCACGACCTGGCAGGCCTACGCTGGCGAGAACACGATGAGCTATTGCAGCCAGATGGTGGGACTCTGCGCCCAGAACTTCCTGGCTGGCGCTGCAGGGTTGGCGGTCGGAGTTGCCTTTATCCGCGGTCTTGCCCGGCAACTCTCCGGCACGCTCGGCAACTTTTGGGTTGATCTGACCCGATCCCTGCTCTGGATCTTGTTGCCGGGAGCGTTGCTAGGCGCGGTGCTGCTCGTCTGGCAGGGCGTTCCGATGAACTTCCACCACTATGCGGTTGCCACTACCGTCGAGGGTGCCCAGCAGGTCATACCGCAGGGTCCAGTAGCCGCACTGGAGATCATCAAGAATCTCGGCACGAATGGCGGCGGCTTCTTTAATGCGAATGGAGCGCACCCCTATGAGAACCCCACGCCGCTTACCAACTTTCTCGAAATGCTGGCGATCGTGCTCCTGCCTGCGGCATTGACGAACACCTTCGGCAGGATGGTGGGCCAGCCTCGACAAGGATGGCTTTTCTACTGCGTGATGGTGCTTCTCTTCGGATGCGGACTGTTCTTTGTACATTACTAACGGCGGGGGGATCCGCGCCTCGGGGACGTCGATTTCCGAAGTAGTCGAGTCCAATCTGGTGGAAACATGGAAGGGAAGGAAGTACGCTTCGGCATCGGCGGTTCGACCCTCACGGCCGTCGTTACCTCAAACACAGCCACGGGATCCTATAACTCAATGCACGACAGTTACACCTCGCTCGGTGGCATGGCTTTGCTAGTCAACATGCTGCTGGGAGAGCTCGTATTCGGAGGTCTGGGAACTGGTCTTTACAGCATGGTCATGGCCGCTGCGATCGCTGTGTTTCTAGCCGGACTGATGGTTGGGCGCACGCCTGAATACCTGGGAAAGAAGATAGGGCCTTGCGAGAACAAAATGATCATGCTGTATGCTTTGGCCGCTCCGCTGGTCGTCCTGCCACTCACCGCTATTGCCGTGAGCACCAGGGCGGGACTGTCCGGGTTGACGGTCAACGGCGGCCCGCACGGTTTCACGGGGATTCTGTTTGCCTATACTTCGTGCTTCGCCAACAATGGCCAAAGCTTTGCCAGTTTGAATGCGAACACTCCTTTTTACAACCTCACTACAGCATTAGCGATGATGGTGGGTAGGTTCGGCTTGGCGATTCCTGCATTGGCATTGGCAGATCTATTTGGTCGTCAGAGAAGTACCCCTTCTTCGTTGGGAACTCTTCCGACCCATTCCTTTTCGTTCGGCGTCCTGCTGACAACGTGTTTGATCACCATGGTGGCTCTGAGCTATCTTCCCGCCTTGGCCCTCGGTCCTCTACTGGAACGATTACTGTTCGGCAGATAGTCTACGGCTGCGAGATTGCGATCAAGCTTTCCAGCGCGGCCTGGCGAGCACGGAACTCTCTCAGTTCTTCTTCGCCGAGCTTTTCGGCTCAGCCTGGTTCTGAGCGTAATCGCCTGTGGCTGTTGAAAAACTCTTTTCCACGAAATTCGCAAAAATAAAATTGCGTCAGGAAGCCCTACAATCGATTTTCTTGGGTCGCCCAGACATTTTCTATCCCCCCAATTTTGACTAATTGGGACGAAAAGTGAGTTTTTCAACAGCCACGCCTGTTTTCGTCAATTGACAGTTCCCGGCAATCGAGTCCGCGCCAAGGCGAGAGGGTGTTGCCCGTTCGTCACCAGCAGGCGATCAGTGCGTCGCATCCTCTTCCAGTCATATTCGTAGGCAGTTCCACAAATGAGACAGATCTGATAGTGCTGGCCATTGCCACTGAGTCGTGGCCAAGCAAATCGATGGGAGCAAAATTCTCCGAAGAGTCGCTGCAAGAATCTCATGTCTGTCGTTCGCTTCCGCGCACGGGCCAGACTCGGTGGCGTGATCTGTTCTGAAAAGTGGCGAGTGAATCGATTTGACTACCACGCGGGCACACTTTCAAATTACGGGAGTGCATTCCAGGTAAAGGTTACCGCGTACCTGGACGAGTTCGGGGGGGCGGCCGAAATTCCTGTATTTCAAGACTGTGCAGTTTTGAACAGACATCTAATTGGCGCCGTTGTAATTTGCGCCTGACAGATATTTAGAATGCGAAGGAGCTATGGCGGCTTCAGTTAACCCGTGTCGTTCTTGCTCCTCTGGTGGCGCAGCAGCACACAGTCTGCGCCACCTCTTTTTGGAAGTTCGCGACGCACAAGTCCTGAGAGAGCATCTGATTCTTAGAGAGCCTCAACGGGATCCCGCACTGCTCCTTATTCATCACAGGTAGCCAGCTCGGAATCAGAAAAGGAGATTTCAGATGAAAACAATCATGTACGGCCTGGCGCTAGTCGCTTTGGCAGTGTTCACGTCAGCCGCGTTC
>JBEKFN010000172.1:0-8884 GCA_050013295.1 Terriglobales bacterium | reverse complement strand
GCCATCTTCGACATGCGTACCGGAGGCGCGCCCATGGGCGCGGTGGAAACGGCCATGCTGAATATGGCGTGCGCCGAAGTCGGCAAGCATCTGGGGCTGCCGACCCACGGCTACCTGGTCGCGACCGATTCGAAGCTTGTGGATGCGCAGGCGGGCGCAGAGAGTGCCCGCTCGGCGATGCTGGGAGCGCTCGCGGGCATCAACATGATTTCGGGAGCGGGGATGCTCGAATCTCTCGCCTGTTTCAGCGTCGAAAAGCTGGTCATTGATGCCGAGTCGATTGCCTCGGCGTACCGGCTGGCGCGAGGCATTGAAGTCCGTAGTGACGAAGTTCGCAGCGACAAAGCCCGCAGCGAGAAAGTTCCCCGTGAAACCCTGGCCACCGCCATGTTCGCGCAAATCGGGCTCTCCGGAGAATTTCTCAAGCTGAAGGAAACGCGCGCCCTTTTTCGGCAGGAGCAGCATCTTCCCTCCCCGATCATTGATCGCAGCGCGCGCGGCTCGGAGCCAGCGAGCGACGTCTTCACGCGAGCCCGTACCCGAGTCGACGAACTGGTGAGCAAGTATCGGAAGCCGTCTCTTTCCGAAGACGTGCTGCGAAAGTTTCAGGCGATCGTCGATCGTGAAGCTGACAGAGCGGGAGTGGAGGGCACCGAGTCGGGGAATGACGTCGGGGCGGCCCAAGCCACAAAGTGAGAACTGGGTCGTCCCTCCGGGCCACCACTCTTCGTGCCCTTGGCGGCAAGCAAGGTTCGCGCTTATGCTGAAAGTAGATCCGAAAGGCTCAGGTTTCATTTGCAAATGATTTCGCTTCGCATCTACACCCTCGCGCTGGTCACGATTGGCGTGGCCGTCGCCAGCTATGCCCTACTGCGCCGCAAACCCAAACCCGCGAATGCGGCCGAACTCGAACGCCGCACTTGGCTGAATACAGTCGGGCGCATCACCGATGGCACGGTGATTGATGTCCAGGAAATCACCACTGCCGCGGACCGCCCGGCCACCATGCTGATTTACCAGTATGACGTAGCGGGCGTTTCCTATGAGGCCTCACAGGATGTCACCTATCTGCGGCAGTGGATCAATCTACATTCCTGCCGGCTCGGCGTCCCGACCTCAGTGAAGTACGATTCTCGCAATCCGGGAAATTCCATGGTGATTGCCGAAGGCTGGACGGGGTTACGGCAGTGAGAGGCTGCGGAAAAGTCAGAGGTTAGAGGTTAGATTGCAGAAGTGAACAGATTTAACCTCTGCAATCTAACCTCTAACCTCTGACCTCACGCGGCTTAATCAGAGTTTCCCTAAGAACATTGCGGCCATGTAGAGAACTTGTGCGGCCGCCAGCCCGATCCAGATTCGCTGACGAATGCGCGAGCGCCGTATGTCGCGCAGCAGGTCGGCGCTGGTGAGTTGGGTGGGCGGAGCTTCCCGCTCCACCGGCATCGCCACCGGTTGCAGATTAACTGATCTCACCGCATCGGTCGGCTTCGGCTTATCGGGATAAAACACCTTCGGCGTGTCCACGACTTCCGACCACAACGGCAGCAGGATCCAGGATTTCGGAATGATGTCCAGAATCGGTTTGGCAGTCAGATGGAGGGCCGGCTGCGTTTCCGGCGCGACCCGATCGGCCAAATTCCGCAGCAGCGATCCCCACCAGAAGTGGCTGAGTTGATCGGTGATGAGTTCGCCGACATCGACGGGCCGCGATTCAAGCTCGAGCGGCGGCAAGGTATCGGGCGAAATCACGTCTCCAATGTTGGTGAACACGGTGCGAAACCAAGGCAGGCGCAGACGGTCCCCGAGCAACAGGCCGACGTCCAACGGGCGTGAAGTGAGTTCGAGCGGCGGTAATTTCTCCGGCGCGAAGGTATCGCGAAGGTTGCCGGCCAGCGACCTCCAGAGCGGCTGCGTCAGGCTTGCCGGCGGGAGCAAATCCAGTGGTATATCCGGCTGTGCCGCCGTGGACTGCGGGTCGGGATACCAGGCTTCGGCGGCGTTTGAGCGGTAAGACATGAAGAATTCAGATGACTCCAGCGCGGCTCCGTCCGCGCTCAGCGCGTGTCCGCCAGAAACCCACTATCGATGTTAGCTGCTGCGCTGGAGTCTGTCACGCGACTTTACGCAGCTTTACGAGCTGTGAAGGAGTTGGCTTTCTACCGAGCCCCTAAACAGGCGTCAGGCTCCCCGTAGAGAAGCGGCTAGCCGGGTCTAGCGCAGACGGGGCAAGCCCCGTCTCTACGGTCCGGAAAAGATGCGCAATGTGACGGCGCGGTGGCCATTTCCCTCACCCTTCCCTTAGTACATGAGTACATGCACTTTGATGCCGTTGAGGGCGGGCATGCCCCGAAGCACAATCCAAAAGGCAGGATTTGAGAGAGGGATCTGCAATTGGAGAAGCTGGATTGAGCGACGACGCACAAGCGGCCGCCAAAGCTCAGCGGCGGGTACGGCGTTTCTCCCGCTATGGTTTCGACGTACGCGTTCAGGTGTCGGTGTTTCGCGAAGGCCAGACGACCACTTGCTGGGGCCGAACCAGCGAACTCGGTGAGGAAGGCATTGGGGCGACCCTCTGCGGTGAGTTGCAAATCGGAGAAGTTGTTTCCCTGGAGTTTCCCATCCCGCTCCCGCCTCACGTCATGAAGGTGCGAGCCGCAGTGCGTTATAGCGACGGCCTGCACTGCGGATTCGAGTTTCTGGTCGTAACCGGCGAGCAGAAGCTGATGCTGCACCAGATCTGCGTCGTGTTGGCGAACGCCCCCTGAGTCTTTCTGCGTTGGCCCGTTAAACCTCCATTACTGGGGTAACTATCAGCGAATAACCCAGCCCGCTTACCATCTCACTATCCCTCAGCGCACACTGGGAAAGGACCGTATGGGTGAGAAGAACGTCCCGGCAGGAACGTCGACCGATCTGCCGCTGGTGAAGGCGCTACAGGATGTTCTTGAGCACGGTGCGCCGCCGATCTTCACTCCGACCTCCGATCCGGTCCCGCCCAATTCGCCCACGAACGGCAAAGCCGCCGAAGTCCCGTTCACAGCGGAGAAAGCCTACTTCGAACAGATTATAGAGAACGCGCCGGAAGCGATCAGCATTATCAACCCAGAGTTACATATTCTGCGTATCAACGGGGAGTTCACGCGCTTGTTCGGCTTTACCGCGGAGGAGGCTGCAGGAAAACGGCTCGACGTGCTCATCGTGCCGCCCGATCGCTACGCGGAAACCGCGTGGATCGAGGAGAGCCTCAAGACGGAACGCAAACTCACGCTAGAGACGCGGCGCCAGCGAAAGGATGGCTCACTGGTCGAGGTGCTGCTCTCCGCCTCACGCGTGACGGTGAACGGCAAAGCACTTGGAGCGTACGTCTCCTACCGCGACATCACCGAGCAAAAGCGCGCCGAGGACTTGAATGCGGCCCTATACGCCATTGCGGCGCGCAGCCAGTCGGCCGAGGATCTGCAACAATTTTTCGCCGCCATTCACAACATCGTCGGCCAGTTGATGAACGCGCGCAACCTTTACATCGCGCTCTACGATCCGCAGTCTCAGTTGTTGAGCTTTCCCTACTTCGTCGATGAACAGGACTCTATCCCCGCCCCCAAGCCTCTGGGTCGCGGCCTGACGGAATACGTCCTGCGAACCGGCGAACCTCTGCTGGCGACACCGGAAGTCTTCGAGGAACTGGTACAGCGCGGTGAAGCGGAATTGATCGGTGCTGAGTCGGTGGACTGGCTGGGTGTTCCCCTGAAGAGCGGCACGGCCTGCTTTGGAGCCCTGGTCGTCCAGAACTACAGCGAAAAAACCCGCTTCGGAGAGCGTGACCGTGAGATTCTGAAATTTGTTTCGCAGCAGTTGGCCGCCGCCATCGAGCACAAGCGTTATGAAGAAGCGCTCCGCCGCTCCGAGGCCCGTTCCCGTTCTCTGATCTTGAGCGCGGCCTTCGGCATTTGCCGCTGCACACTCGGCGGAAGATTCCTGGACGTGAATCCGGCGCTCATCGCCATGCTCGGGCATGAATCGGTCGAAGATCTTCTCCGGCTGAATGCGCGGCGCGAAGTCTTCGTCAATCCGGAGGAGTTGGACCGGCTGGCCGAAGACTATCGCTGCACCGGAAGCCGGGATGGGGTGGAAGTGCAGTGGAAACGCAAAGACGGGCGCGTCATCGTCGTGCGGCTCAGCGGCTGCGCCGCCACTATCTGCGATGAACCCGAGGAAGTATTGGAATTGATCGCCGAAGATATCACCGACCGGCGTCAGCTCGAAGAGCAGCTTCGCCAGGCGCAAAAAATGGATGCCGTCGGCCGCCTCGCCGGCGGCGTCGCCCACGACTTCAACAACCTTCTGATGGTCATTAACGGATACACCGAGGTCTTGCTGGAGCAGTTGGAAAAGGGCGGCGCCATGCACCAGGAGGTCCAGTCCATCCAGCAGGCAGCCGACCGCGCCGCGACCCTCACTCGCCAGTTGCTGGCGTTCAGCCGCAAGCAGTTCCTCGAACTCAAGGTGATCGACGTCAACGCCGTCATCGCGGACATGGAGCGCCTGCTGCGGCCCTTGATCGGCGAAAACATCGAATTGGTGACCCGGCTCTCCACCCAAACTGGACACACCCGCGCCGATACCAGCCAGCTTGAGCAGGTCATCATGAACCTGGTCGTCAATGCCAAAGATGCCATGCCCGAAGGCGGCAAGCTCACTTTGCAGAGTTCCGACGTTACCGTGCGCCAAAACTTCAGCGAACAGCGTTTTATCCAGCCCGGACGCTACGCCGTAATCTCGGTTACCGACACTGGCCAAGGCATGGACAAGGAAACTCAATCCCGTATCTTTGAGCCGTTCTTTACCACCAAGGACAAAGGAAAGGGCACCGGCCTCGGCCTTTCGACCGTCTATGGCATCGTCAAGCAGAGCAATGGATACGTGTTCGCCCAAAGCGAGATCGGAGCAGGCACAACTTTCCACGTTTACTTGCCGCGCGTGGAAGATCCCGCCGAAGAGGTGAGCCCGGCCAAGTCCCAGCAGAACGAAGCCGGCGGCTGCGAAACCGTTTTGCTGGTGGAAGACGAGGAATCCGTGCGCGAACTCGTGCGTCTAACCCTTGCCTCTCGCGGCTACAAGGTCCTCGAAGCCGAAAATGGCGAAGGCGGTCTGCGCATCGCCGAGACCTGCAAAGAACCCATCGATATCCTTATCACCGACGTCGTCATGCCCGGTATCGGCGGGCGTGAACTGGCAAAGAAGCTGCTCGCGCTTCGTCCCGGCATCAGCGTGCTCTATCTTTCGGGCTACACGGAAGATGCCGTCATCACCCACGGCGCGCTCGCTCCGGGCACCGCCTTTCTGCAGAAACCCTTCACCCTTCAGAGTCTCGCCGAGAAAGTCCGCGAGGTCCTGCGCTCCCGATCCGCACCGCCGTCCGCCCCCAAGTCAATCGCGAAATCGGCTTCCAACTAACCTCGCTGCAGGTTACGGTTCTAGCCCGCGCTCCAGCGGTTGCAACTTTTTCCCCGTCCCCCTCGTCCTATACGTAGGTGTGTAATGAAGTGTGGGCTTTCGGCATCGGACCCATCCAAGTCTGCCGGCCGTGCGTACTCAATAGGGTGAAAGATAACCGGGGTGAACCATGTGTGGTGAACCATGCTGATCGGGAAACCGGCTGCGATTCCGTCATCTGAAATTACTCCCAAAGCGACCTATCTGAATCGGCGCAACTTCCTCGCGGGCGCAGCAATCGCCGGCGCGGCTGCCGTTACCGGTATGGCCTTCCGTGATCTTGTCGATCTTGTCACTCCGTCGCTCACCGCCTACGCCAACGCCAAGATTGATGGCCTCCAGAAAAGCCCCTTCAGCACGACGGAAAAGGAAACGCCCTACAAGGATGTCACCAACTACAATAATTTCTACGAGTTCTCCACCGACAAATACGAGCCTGCCGGCCTGGCAAAGAATTTCAAGACCCGTCCCTGGACGGTGACCATCGACGGCGATGTCAAGAAAAAGCAGGTGCTCGACGTCGACACGATCGTCAAGATGGCTGCCCCCGAAGAGCGCATCTACCGTCATCGCTGTGTCGAGGGCTGGTCAATCGTCGTTCCCTGGGTCGGATTTTCCCTGAGCGAACTGATCAAGCGGGCCGACCCTCTGCCCAAAGCCAAATTTGTCGAGTTCACCACCTTGTACGATCCCAAACAAATGCCGGGCCAACGCACCAGTGTGTTGCAGTGGCCGTACGTCGAAGGTCTCCGCATGGACGAGGCCATGCATCCGCTCGCCCTGCTCTGTTTCGGCATGTACGGCGAGGAACTCCCCAATCAAGACGGCGCCCCGCTCCGCATCGTGATTCCATGGAAGTACGGATTCAAAAGCGCCAAGTCGATCGTCCGCATCCGCTTCACCGAGGGCCAGCCCTTAAACAGCTGGCAGCAGGCCAACTCCGTCGAATACGGCTTCTATTCGAATGTGAATCCCAACGTCGACCATCCTCGTTGGAGCCAAGCCAAGGAACGCCGCCTGGGCGAATTCCTCAAGCGGCCGACCCTGATGTTCAATGGCTACGACCAGGTGGCGAGCCTCTATGCCGGCATGGACCTGAAGAAGAACTTCTAGGAATTTGTAATTGGCAATTTGTAATTTGTAATTTAGGTCCGGGACGAGCGGTTTTCCGGGTTCAAATTACAAATTACAAATCACCAATTACAAATGGAACTCCGCCTCACCAAAATCGCGATCTTCCTAGCCGCACTAATCCCGCTAGCTCGCCTCGCCTGGAAGGCTTTTCATGACGGTCTGGGCGCCAATCCCATCGAGGTCATCACGCACTCTACCGGCGACTGGACGCTGATCTTTGTTCTCACCACCCTTTCGATCACGCCCCTCCGCCGGATCACCCGCCAATACTGGCTGATCGGCGTCCGCCGCATGATCGGACTGTTCGCATTCTTCTACGGAACGCTCCACTTTCTGACCTACATCTGGCTCGATAAGTTTTTCGATGTCCATGAAATGTTGAAAGACATCGGCAAGCGCCGATTCATCACCGTAGGCTTCTCCGCTTTTGTCCTCATGATTCCCCTGGCCCTGACGTCGACAGCATGGTCGATTCGCCGCCTGGGCGGCAAGAACTGGCAGCTCCTGCACCGCCTGATCTATTTCACCGGAATCCTGGCGGTGATCCACTACTACTGGCAGGTAAAGGCCGACCACCGCAAGCCCATCGAGTACGCCATCGTGCTCAGCATCCTGCTCGCCTACCGAGTGGGAGTCTGGGCCTTCGAAAAAGCGTCCGATAAGCGCAAGCGGCCCATTATTCCAGCCCCGGCCCAAAGTCGGGTGGAAGTCGAGTAGAGACGCGGCTTGCCGCGTCTCCGCAGACTGCTGAAAACTCAGGTCTTGTATCAGCGCATAGCTTTAGCTCGCGGAAAAACTCGGGTTTCGTATCAGGGCCCATCGCCTTGCAGCTTGCTCGCTTTTAGAGTCGGCTTTAGAAGAAAAAATCGTAGCCAGGAACTGCCTACGTAGGGGCGGACGCATTCGTCCGCCCCGCCGGACGAAGTCCGGCAGATCGCAAGCTGCCAAGGGAGCCCCCGCCATTTTTTCCACCGAAACTTTCTTCTACAATCCGGGTTGGCGCATCCTAAGAATTAAAGACAGGAGTGTCTTATGAATCCCGTTGCCGCCACCAAGTGTGCCGGACACCTGCTCATGGCTCTGACAGTGATCGCGAGCACCCTTTTGATAGCCAGCTGCGGCTCCAGCAGCAGTGCGCCCACTCCCAACAACGTCGGCTTCAACATCGGCAGCCTGAATGGCACCTACGTTTTTTCGTCGCAAGGCGCAGATGCCGCTGGATACCCCCTAGCCGTGGCGGGCGCTTTCGTGACCGTCGGAACCGGCAGCATTACCGGAGGCACGGTGGACATCATCGACGTAGCGTTCGATATTTTACCGAGTACTCCACCGGCGACGGCCGCCCAGTCGATTACCGGCGGCTCCTATACTGTCGGCAGCGATGGCCGCGGGAGGGCCTCGCTTGCGAGTGCGTATGGAACCGTAACCTTGGATTTCGTCCTGACCTCGACTTCGCACGGGCTGGTCAGCGAATTCGACACCCATGGCACGGGCAGCGGCACCCTCGACTTGCAGACCGCAGTCACGAGTGTGAGTCAACTCGCAGGTCCCTACGCCTTCAGTCTTGCTGGCAGTGACGGCTCGACGAACTTAGCGCCCTTCGCCATGGCGGGGGCGTTCACCCTCAATTCCAGCGGCACCACCACCACCCCGGGCGTCGAGGACTTCAATGACAACCTTATCGTTGCCAATGAGCCCCTCACGGGCGCCGCAACCTTGGGTTCAGGGACCGGTCCTGGATTAATGACCCTCACTACTACTACCTTCCCGCTCGCCTTTGACTTCTATCCGATTGACTCTACGCACTTGAAGCTCATCGAAACCGACTACAAAGAGTTCCTTTCCGGCGATGTCTTCACCCAAACCGGCGCTTCCATCCCCACCGGGACCATGGTGTTCACAATGGCCGGCGGCACCAACGCCCCCATCGCGAACGGGGGCCTTATGACCTCTACCGACGGACTTGGCGACTTTAGTGGCGGCCTTGAGGATATCAACAATGCCGGTACGCCTGTGGCGCAAGTGCCATTCAGCGGCGTTCCTGCCGCGGGTGGGCCGGGGGTGGGCGGCCGGGTTATTGTTAATCTCAGTGGCTTCGTTCCCGCCACTCAGTGGGTTATCTATCCCTCCAGCGGCGGACTTTTAATGCTGGAAACGGATTCGCTAAACCTAACCGTTGGCGTCGCTTACGCTCAAACCGCTACGTCATTCACTGCCCCAGCAAGCTACGGACTAAACCTCTCTGGAGTAAATCCCA
>JBEKFN010000171.1:0-8893 GCA_050013295.1 Terriglobales bacterium | reverse complement strand
TGGGCAACAACTCCTGCAGCGCGTGCAAGAGAGTGACCCCCGATTCCCGGAGCTGCATTGGGCCCTGGGAGTGTTGTTCCAGCGAGAAGGATTGCTTGCGCAAGCGCAGGCGGAGTACGAGAAAGAATTCGAAATCACGGGAGATGAGCTGGCTGAAAAGCAATCGTTGACCGTGGCGAAAATGCGAATGCGCAGTCTTCGTTCAAGTCTATTGGAGCATCCCTCTGAAACGCGATCCATCAAATGAAGGGGAAAGGCTAAGCAGTCCGCCCAAAGAAGCCTCGACCAGCCGACACTTTCATAGAGGACCCCCACTCAAGGCTCTTCCCGATTGACGCCCTAGTCCCGACCGGCGAAGGGCGGCAAACGCTCCACGCCGATTGACTCACTCCCATAAATATGGGAGCATAACTTTCATGAAGACTACGCTGGAAATTCCCGACGCTATCTTTCGTCGCGCCAAGACAGCGGCAGCCGAACGCGGAATTCCTTTTCGAGCGCTGGTCTCGGAGGCGCTGGCGGACCAACTGCGCGCCCAAAGCAATAGAGACAACAAGCCCTGGATGAAGACGTTCGGCAAACTCCGTCACCTGCACAAGGAAACCGCGAGAATTAACCGGATCATTGAAGAAGAGTTCGACCAGATCGAGACCGAGGATCGTGAGTAATCGACCGACAGTGATCCTGGATACCAATGGACTCTCAGCCGTCGCAGATGGCGATGCGGCACTGGGGCCGATCCTGCGCAAGGCAGCCGAGATCGCTATTCCGGTGATTGTGTTGGGCGAATACCGATATGGAATTCAGCAATCACGCCATCGCCAACGCTACGAACGATGGCTGACAGAATCGATTCGCAACTACCGCGTACTCGACGTGGATGAAGAGACGGCTCTCTCCTACGCAACTCTTCGATCCGAACTCAAGCGAACCGGAACTCCAATTCCTGCCAACGACGTTTGGATTGCCGCGCTCTGCCGGCAGCATTCTTTCCCGCTCTTAAGCCGAGACCGCCATTTCGATCTGGTTCGCGGAATCGAGCGGATCGGTTGGTAACATCGAGAAACTGGCAACTAGCGGTCTTGCACGCGGTGCGGAAGCTGACCCGGCCATCCGGCTTCTCTCGACAGTTTCCCTGATTGACGATCCAGTCCGACCGGGCGTATAGTTTCTCGGATTGGAGCGGTTCAGCTTGGACGCCGTCGTTTGCGTCCGCAACATTCACCTCCGTAACTTTCTGGAAAGCGCCACACGGGGGCAACAAGATGGAGTTCTCTCGCAGGACTTTTCTCAAAGGCACCGTCCTCGGCGGAGCCGGTTTCTCCGCCCTCGGCTTTGATCTGACTCCGGTTTACGCTCAGACCCAATCCCTCAAGATTTCCCGAGCCAGCGAGACGCGCAGCACCTGTCCTTATTGTGCCGTCAGTTGTGGCGTGATCATCTACACCTTGGGCGACAAGGCCAAGAACGCGATTTCCCAAGTCGTCCACGTCGAGGGCGATCCCGACCACCCCATCAATCGCGGCACGCTCTGCCCCAAGGGATCGTCGCTCGAGCAAGACATCCTCAACGACCGGCGCCTGCTGAAGCCGCAAGTGCGGCGTCCGGGAGCCACCGATTGGGAAGACATTTCCTGGGATCAGGCGTACGCCGAGATCGCGCAGAAGGTGAAAAAAACGCGCGACGACACCTTCCTCGAAACGGATGCGCAGGGCCGCACCGTGAACCGCTGCGAAGGCATGGCCTTCACCGGCGGCTGCACCGATACCAACGAATTCAATTACCTCGCCGTAAAAAGTATGCGCAGCCTGGGGGTCTGCTACCTGGAAAACCAGGCCCGCGTTTGACACGGCCCCACGGTCTCCAGTTTGGGGCCCACCTTCGGACGCGGCGCAATGACCAACGGTTGGATCGACATCAAGAACACCGACATGATGTTGATCATGGGCGGCAATCCCGCCGAGAATCACCCTTGCGGCTTCAAGTGGGCGATAGAAGCCAAGATTCATCGCAACGCGAAAACCATCGTTGTCGATCCGCGTCTGACCCGCACCGCCGCGACCGCGGACATGTACGTACAGATCCGCGCCGGCGCCGACATCGCCTTCCTCGGCGGCGTCATCCGGTACGCCATCGAAAACAACCGCATCGCCAAAGACTACCTCGTCAACTACACCAACGCCGCTTTCATTATCAAAGACGGATTTAACCTGCCCGAAGACGGCCTCTTTTCCGGATTCGATCCCGAGAAAAAGGTCTACGACAAGAAGACCTGGAATTATGAAGAAGGTGGAGACCTGGCCGGCAAACCGGTCGTGGGCACGCCTCCGGAAAAGACGGCTGCTCCTTTGCCCGCGGGCGCCGCACCACCTCCACCCGCGCTCCCGCCGAACATCGCATTCGACCTCTCGCTCCAGCATCCGCGCTGCGTCTATCAACTGCTGAAGAAGCAATACGAACGCTACACACCCGAAATGGTGGAGCGCATTACCGGCATTCCAAAAGACCAATTCCTCAAAGCCGCCGACCTGTTCACCTCCGTCCGCAAAGATGGCGACATGAAAAAAGTAGCCACCATCATTTATGCGGTTGGATGGACGCAGCACAGCTTCGGCACGCAAATCATCCGCACCGCCGCCGTGCTGCAACTGCTGATGGGCAACGTCGGCCGCGCCGGTGGCGGAGTCAATGCGCTCCGCGGCCACTCCAACATCCAGGGCGCGACCGATATGGCGGGAATCTTCGACATTCTCCCGGGCTACTTGAAGATGCCGAATCCCGCCGATGTCGATCTTGCCACCTTTCTGAAGCGCACAACTCCGACCGAATCCAAGCCCGATCCCTGGGAGTCATTTAACTATTGGTCGAACACGCCAAAATTCACCGTCTCCTTTCTGAAAGCGATGTACGGCGCGGCCGCCACCAAAGAAAACGACTGGGCCTTCAACTATCTGCCGAAAATCGATCGCAACTATTCCTGGGTGAATATCTGGAA
Source organism: Terriglobales bacterium (assembly GCA_050013295.1). Classification (GTDB taxonomy): domain Bacteria; phylum Acidobacteriota; class Terriglobia; order Terriglobales; family Acidobacteriaceae; genus Acidiflorens. The sequence continues at coordinate 5,898 of JBEKFN010000171.1, read as the reverse complement.
CGACATGTACGAGGGCAAGATCAAGGGTATTTTCGCCTTCGGCATGAACGGCGTCATGATCGGCCCCGATTCGAATAAGAATATCGACGCCCTGAAAAAGGCCGACTGGCTGGTGGTTTGCGAAATCTATCCGGACGAGACGAGCGAGTTCTGGAGGGCTCCGGGAATTACGGCCGAGGACCAGAAGAAAATCAACACGACCGTATATCGTTTGCCTGGCGCAGGCTTTGCGGAAAAGGACGGGACGTTCGTGAACTCCGCCCGCTGGCTACAATGGAAGAACGTCGCTGTTCCGCCGCCCGGGCAGGCCCGGCTCGACCAGGAAATCCTCGCGACCATCTTTTTGAAAGTTCGCGAGCTCTATAAGAAAGATGGCGGTAAGTTCCCCGATCCCGTTCTGAACGCGACGTTCGCGTACACAAACCCGTACAACCCGTCGCTCGCCGAGGTTGCGAAAGAAATCAACGGCAAAGCGCTCGCCGACATCACCGATCCAAAGACGAACGTCACCATCAAGGCCGGCCAGCAACTCCCAGGCTTTGCCTGGCTCAAAGACGACGGAACAACCCTCTCCGGAAACTGGCTCTACTGCGGATCATGGACCGAAGCCGGCGCCATGATGCAGCGCCGCGGAACCGAAGACCCGTCTGGCCTCGGCGTTTATCCCAATTGGGGATGGTCCTGGCCGGCGAATCGCCGCGTTCTCTATAACCGGGCGTCTTGCGACGTGGACGGCAAGCCCTGGGATCCTTCGCGGCGCCAGGTTTGGTGGGACGAAGCCAAGCAAAGCTGGGTGGGCGTCGATGTTCCGGATTTCAAAGTGGATTCCGCACCCAAAGATCACATGGGCCCATTCATCATGAACCCCGAGGGCATCGGACGTTTGTTCGTGCCGCTGGGCGCTATGGCCGATGGTCCCTTCCCCGAATTTTATGAGCCGATCGAAAGCCCGATTGCGAATCCGTTGCATCCGAACCAGTCCAACAATCCGGTCGTGAAACGATATAAAACCGACATGGACAAGTACGGGACGGTGGATCAGGGATTCAACGTCATCTGCACCACCTACCGCCTGACCGAGCACTACCACTACTGGACAAAAAATAATCCGATGAACGTGCAACTCGTGCCGGAACCGTTCGTCGAAGTTCCAGCGGAACTGGCCGACCGCATGGGCATTCGCGGCGGCGAAAAAGTGAAAGTCACCAGTGCACGCAGCCACTACATCGCGAAAGCCATGGTCACGCGCCGCATACGGCCCATGAAGATCGATGGCAAGGAGACGTTCCAGATCGGCATCCCCATTCACTGGGGCTTCCGCGGCATTTCGGAAGATGAAGACAAGACGGCGAAGACCCTGGCGAATCAGCTGACGCCGACGGTCATCGATCCGAACGCGTTTACGCCGGAGTTTAAAGGCTTTTTAGTAAAGATCGAAAAAGTTTAGTCGGTGGAGCGACGGGCGCCTCGCCCGTCCCCGAGCGACGTTAAGGTCCGGGCGGGACGCCCGGCGTTCCACAAGCAAGCGAGGATAGGGAGATGCCAGACCGCAAGGCATTGCAAGCCGAAATGATCTCGGGCCATTCCGGCCCCTCGCCCGGCCTCGGCATGCAGCGCGATCTTGAAGTCTGCAAACTGGTCGACACCACCACCTGCATCGGCTGCAAAGCGTGCGAAGTAGCATGCGCCGAGTGGAACGACTTGCCGTTCTCTCCGACCACATTCGACAATACTTACCAGACGATGCCCGAGACGCGCTGGAATTTCTGGAACCTCATCAAGTTCAATGAGCACCAGAATCCGGATGGCACGATCCAGTGGCTGATGCGCAAGGATCAGTGCATGCACTGCGCCGACCCCGGCTGTCTCGCGGCATGTCCCGCCGACGGCGCCATCGTGAAGTACGCCAACGGCATCGTCGACTTTAACCAGGAAAACTGCATCGGCTGCGAATTCTGCGTTTCCGGTTGCCCCTTCAATATTCCGCGCTTCAATCCCGCGACCAAGCGGGTGTACAAGTGCACGCTCTGCTCCGACCGCGTCGGCGAGGGTCTCGAACCCGCGTGCATCAAAGCCTGTCCCACCGGCTGTCTCAAGTTCGGCACAAAAGACGACATGAAATTCATCGCCGAGGAGCGCGCGAAACAACTGAAGGAAAATTTCGGCTGGAAGAACGCCGGCGTCTACGATCCGCAGTCCGTCGGCGGAACCCATGTGATCTACGTACTCCACGATGCCACCGATCCCGAGCGCTACGGCAACCTGCCCAGCAATCCGCAGATCCCGTGGAGCTACACCGTGTGGAAGTGGCTCTTTAAGCCCGTGCTCGGAACCTTTGCTTTGTTCGGTTTTCTCGGCGTCGTCCTACACTACGTAACCTCCGGCCCGCGCCGGACCCAACCGGAACCCCCGGCAAAGGATGGCGCCAATGTCAACATCTAGCGGTGCGATCGGACGTTTCGACGACAAGGCTCGCGAGAGTTTCGAACACGTAGGCCAAACCACTGTCTATCGCGGAGAGTTGCTGCGCCATCCGGTCTACACGCGCGTGCTCCACTGGATGGTCGCCCTTTTTTTCTTCCTCGCGCTCTTCACCGGCTTCAGTTTCTATCTCCCGTGGCTCTTCCGCTGGTTTACGCCCATCTTCGGCGGCGGACCACTCAGCCGCGTCATGCACCCCTGGTTCGGCGTAGGCTTCGTCTTCTTCTTCGGATTGCAAGCTCTGAACTGGCTCCAGCCCATGATCTGGACCGCAGCCGATTCCCGCTGGATACGCAACATGGGGAAGATCGTCAGCGGCAAAGAGAAAATGGATCCGCCCGACACCGGCTTCTTCAACGCCGGTCAGAAACTTCAGTTCTGGGAGATCGTCGGCGGCAGCATCGCGTACCTCATCACGGGCATCATTATGTGGGCGGGCGCAGGAACTTTCGGAAGAATTGCCGTCGCCATCAGCTACGTAGTGCACGACATCTCCGCACTCATTATGCTCGGCGGAATCTTCATACATGTTTATGAGAGCACCTTCGGCCAGCCCGGTACCTTCCAGGCAATAGTTCGCGGCGCGGTAAGCGAAGCCTGGGCCTGGACCTTCCACCCCGCTTGGTACAAGCAAGTCACCGGACGCGACCCGCAGCAGGCCTGCGAAGAAGCCCGCCGCCAAATGACCACCGCCAGCAAACCATAACACGCCGCCGAACCGACAAATCGTGCATACTTCCCATGCTCTTACATACAGGAGGCCCTTGCCGGCCATGCGTTCTAGCATCATGCCCGCGGATAACCAATCAAGTAAGTAATTGGCGCCTCCGCAGACGCTCTTGAATGCTCGCCGCTCTCCCACTGGTATTCGGCTGCGGTCAGCTTTTCGACAATCTCACGCAGTTCTTGCGGCCGATATGTCCGTAGGCAAGAGACCACTCCATCGAACATCAGAACCAAGGGAATTATTGGAACCAAATACGTCCAGAGCAATCGTGACCAGCGGAACGGACGGATCCACGGAGTGCAGACGAACAGCATGAGAACCCAGGCAAACACAAGGCCGATGGTTGACGGAGCATGCCTCGTTACTTCAAATATGCCGATACTTTCCCTGGCATCGACGGCATTTTGGAGAATCGCGTGAGCTTCTTCTGGCGAAAAATGATGAAACGACGTGAACATCGTTCGCAGCCCCTTCAGTTCACGCGGAACGTTCATCGCGTCCACCGACCCCGGATAAAAAGCAATGTGATTCTCAGAAACCGTTCTGACATTTTCGAATGCCCTGAGGTTTGGGTATTTATCTGTGAGCCAAATCTGCAGGACCGGCGTGTCTCCTTCGAGCTTTCGCGATCGGAGCTTTCGATAAAGGTCTAGCCAGGGCCCGCCCCCACCCGAACACAAGTCAACAATCGATCGGCTCCGTGCAGAGTCAATCGCGCTTTGCAGCAGCGGGGCGATGGGTGCGTAGACCTTGAAGAGATTGAACCCAAACTGCAGCGCATCCGTAACGTAATCTCGAAGAGATGACGGGAACCACGGTTGATCATGGAATTCGATGAAATGTACGCGACGCATGGCAACTCAGCCTTCTGAGTAGTATCGTCCGTGTGAACATTCTCGTCCATTTGCCCGAATCTGCTGGTTCGACGTTAAACTAATCACGTACCACCATCCGAAGAGACGGGGCTTGCCCCGTCTCACTCTGTGCCACGAACGGCGAACGACCAACGACGCGATGATCAAATCTCCCCGAGGAACCCGCGACCTACTCCCGCCCGACACGGCGCTCTGGAACTTCGTCGAAGCCGCCGTCCGCGACGTTTTCCGCGCCTACAACTTCCACGAAATCCGCACCCCCATCTTCGAGTCCACCGAACTGTTCGCCCGCGGCGTAGGCGAAGAGACAGACATTGTCGGCAAGGAAATGTTTACTTGGGAAGACGGCGAGCGATTCGAGGATAAGAAGCTGTTCGACACATGGTCGAAGGAAAACGAAGACAGGGTCTTTTTCCAGGAAGGAAACCCTTTCAATTCCGGCATAAAACCTTTGGGAATTCAGAGGCAGATTTGGCGGAAGGCAACGAACAGTGTCGAATTCGTTTGCTTCAGGCCCAAGATTTCTTGGGATGTGATAGACGCCTTGGTAAAAGCTCGCAATATTGCTCGGACCCAGTATTCGCAGGAGTACGTCAACCTTCCGATCCATCTCCGGCTCGTAGTTCCGGATATGGCGGTCAAAAACTCCCCTTGGGTTAAGACCGAAGATGTAGAAGTAGAGGGATTTCCCGGGAATTATTTCTCAAGCTCGCAGTCCCTGACCCTCCGCCCCGAAAACACCGCGGGCGTAGTCCGCGCCTACATCGAGCACAAACTCTGGGACCGCGGCCTCAACAAGCTCTTCTATATCGGACCGCAATTCCGCCGCGAGCGTCCGCAAAAAGGCCGCTACCGCCAGTTCTACCAAATCGGAGCCGAAGTCATCGGACCCGCCGCCGCCGGCAGCCAGTCTCCCGCCAGAGATGCAGAAATCCTCGAACTCCTGGCCACGCTGCTCGACCGCGTTGGCATCGCCAACTGGACGCTCGAACTGAACTCCGTGGGCTGCCCCGCCGACCGCGCAAAATTCAACGAAGCCCTCCGCAAGGCGCTCGCACCCGTAGTAGAAAAAATGTGCGCTGACTGCCAGCGCCGCTATGTCACCAATCCGCTGCGCATCTTCGACTGCAAGGTTCCCGAAGACCAACCGACCATCAAAACTCTCCCCACCATCAACCAGTTCCTCGACCAGGATTGCCGCACCCACTACGAAGAAGTAAAGAATATTTTGAGCGCAGTCCAAATTCCCTACGTCGAAAACCCGCGCCTGGTCCGGGGTCTCGATTACTATCAAAAAACTGCGTTTGAATTCACGCATGGGGCGTTAGGGGCGCAGAATGCGATTCTCGGCGGCGGAAGATACGACGGCCTATCCGAAGCACTCGGCGGACCGGCGGCTCCGGGAATTGGCTTCGCTATCGGAGAAGATCGGCTGGTGCTTTCGTTGGCGGCAACGGCCGAGTCGGTCATCCGCAAGCCCGACGTCTACATCGCGCCGCTCGGCGGCGGAATGAATCGCGAAGCCGCCCGCGTGGCTCGCGAACTACGCCAGCACGATCTGGTGGTCGATCTCGGCGACGAGTCGTTTCGCTTGAAGAAATCGTTCGAGGCCGCGGTCAAGATGGGGGCGCGATACATCCTCATAGTCGGCGGGAACGAAGTGGCGGCCGATGCATTCGCGCTCAAGCATCTAGCCTCCGGCGAACAAGTCACGATTCCGCGCGCGGATCTGGCGCAGCGGATTCTGCGGAAGTAGTTCTTGGCGGTCCAAAACCACCGGCCGCCCGGGCTTCTGGCTTTTCAGCCTTGGATCCG
>JBEKFN010000170.1:0-8918 GCA_050013295.1 Terriglobales bacterium | reverse complement strand
TTTGCCCCGCCGGGACGGGGCAGAGCCCCGTCGCCACACAAACCGTCGCACTTGCAAATTCTCACTGCGTGCTAATCTCGAAATCCCATGTCTCTCGCAGCCCAATACATTCCTGCTGCTTATAGCTTGACCGCAGTTGGTGTCTGGGGCGCCAGTGATTTTCTGGGAGGAGTGGGCGCGCGCCGCGTGAACGCGTTTCTATTTACGGCCATCGTGCACATCAGCGGATTGGTCGTGATCGTCGCTCTCGCGCTAATAACGCACGCTCCATTTCCAGCCAACACCAGCGTGGTTTGGTCGCTGATTTCCGGGGCGGTCGGAGGCCTGGCTCTGGCCTTGTTCTACCGTTCCTTGGCCAGCGGAAATATGGGACTGGTTGCTCCGGTGGCTGCCGTTCTCGGCGCCGCTATTCCCACCATCGTGACTGCATTTGCCGAGGGCTTTCCCGGTTATCGGCACGTGCTCGGTTTTGTTCTTGCTGGAATCGGGATCTGGCTCATCTCGCGTATCGAAGGTAGCGCCGGCCGTCCCGAAGGCATAGGCATGGCTGTGCTGGCCGGAATCGGCTTCGCTGGGTTTTACCTGTGCGTCCACCAGGCTGGCAATGCGTCTCCTTTATGGATCGCCGTCTGCTCGCGATCCGGGGCCTTCTTGGTCACGGGCAGTATTGTTCTGTTCGGAGGGTACCTCCGCGCGGTGCCCAGGCCAGTGCTGACGATTGCCGTGCTAGCCGGAATCCTCGACATCACCGGCAGCACCGTCTTCATCCGCGCGGCTCAAATCGGACGTCTGGACGATGCGGTTGTGCTCAGTTCGCTCTATCCCGCCGTTACCGTTGTGCTGGCCCGTGTCTTTTTGCACGAGCACTTCAGCCGCACCCGCACCATCGGCATGGTCGCCGCTCTTGTGGCCGTGCCGATGATCGCGGGGTGAAAGAACTGGATAGTAGATAGTTGTCGGCCACCGGCGTCCTGCTGACCACTATCCACTATCCACCATCCACTGCTACTCTGACGCCGTGCCTCTGCTTGAAGTCCGCAACCTGACCAGGATTTTCGATCTTGCCGAATCGCCGTTCGGCAGCCGCCGCGCCGGCGAAGTCCGCGCCGTGGACGATGTGTCGCTCGACATCCAGGAAGGCGAGACTCTTGGTCTGGTTGGTGAATCTGGCTCAGGCAAGAGCACGCTTGGACGGCTCATTCTCCGCCTCCTCGAGCCGACTTCGGGCGCCCTCGTTTTCGATGGCGTCGATCTGCTGCAAGCGAGCGGCTCCGAATTGCGCCGTCTTCGCCGCGACATGCAGATCATCTTCCAGGACCCGTTCGGTTCGCTCGACCCGCGCTACCGCGTGGAGGACGTAATCGCCGAACCGCTGATTCTCCACCGCAAGATCATGCGCGAGAGCCTCGGCCGCGATGCCCGCCGCCAGCGCGTGCGCGAACTTTTGCGTGCCGTGGGAATGGATGAATCCGCCATGGCTCGTTACCCGCACGAGTTCTCCGGCGGACAGCGGCAGCGCATCGGCATTGCCCGCGCTCTTGCGTTGCGTCCAAAGTTCATCGTCGCCGACGAACCGGTTTCCGCTCTCGACGCCAGCGTCGGCGCGCAGATCGTGAATCTGCTGCAGCAACTCCAGCGCGATTTCGGCCTTACCTATTTGTTCATCTCGCACTCCATGCCGGTCGTTCGCTATCTCTCGACCCGGATTGCGGTGATGTATCAGGGCAAGATCGTTGAGATCGGAAGCACGGAGCAGATCACTGTCCAGCCGCAACACCCTTACACGCGCAAACTGCTGGCGGCAACGCCGGAGATGGCGGCGTCGTGAATTTGGGCCGTGTGGTGACGGGGCTGTGCCTCGTCCTGCAACTTTCTGAGGTGTGACAAAAGTCATAGCCCGAGTCACCGGCGCGTATTAGGCTCTACGGTTCCTAACCGGAGGATTTATGCGTCGTTTTCTTTTTTTATCCGCTCTAGTTTTATCCGCTTTTGGTGTGGCGATTAGTTTGCCGCTGTGCGCGCAATCCGCAAACCCAGCAGCGTCCTGCATTGAGTGCCACAGCAAGCAAACGCCCAACATCGTCTCCGACTGGAGGCTGAGCAAGCACAGCCAGGCGGAAGTGACCTGCGTCGCCTGCCACGGCGATCAGCACCAGTCGGCGAGCGACGTGTCGAAAGTGAAAATTCCCACACCCGAAACCTGTGCCCAGTGCCACTCGACGCAGGTCGAGCAGTACAAGCACGGCAAGCACTCGAAAGCATGGGCGGCTATGCTCGCCATGCCGACCATTCACTGGCAGCCGATGGCGATGATTGAGGGCCAGAAAGGTTGCGGCGGCTGCCACAAGATCGGCGAAAAGCCGGTGGAGGAAATCGCCAAGCTGCGGCAGCACGGCAGCGAGTTCGGTGTTGCCTCCTGCGACTCCTGCCACACCCGCCATACGTTCTCGGTGAAGGAGGCCAAGTCGCCGCAAGCTTGCGAGACCTGCCACATGGGATTCGATCATCCGCAGTGGGAGATGTATTCGTCGTCGAAGCACGGCGTTCGGACCGATCTGAAGCAGCGCGGAATTCTGCCCGCCGAAGCGGCTGCGCCCACCTGCCAGACCTGCCACATGCAGAATGGCGATCACGGCGTGCGCACGGCCTGGGGATTTCTTGCGGTTCGTTTGCCGCTGCCCGAAGACAAGCAGTGGGCCGCAGATCGCGCCACGGTTCTGCAAGCTCTCGGCGTCCTCGATCCCGAAGGCAAGCCGACCGCGCTGGTGGCGACGGTGCAAGCCGCCGACCTCGCGCGCCTGACTCAGGAAGACTGGCAGGGCGAGCGCGACAAGATGCTGAAGACCTGCAACCAGTGCCACTCCGGCAACTTCGCCAGGCAGCAACTGGAAGCGGGCGATGACATGATCAAGAACGCCGACCACCTGATGGCCCAAGCGATCAAGATCGTCGCCGGTCTATATAAAGATGACGTTCTAGCCCAGCCGAAGAACTATGCCTATCCCTTCCCGAACCTGCTGACGTTCCACGATGCGCCCACGGTGATCGAGCAGAAGCTTTTCGTGATGTACCTTGAGCACCGCATGCGCACGTTCCAGGGCACCTTCCACGGCAGTCCGGATTATGCGCTCTGGTACGGATGGAGCGAGATGCAGCGCGACTTGACCGAGATCCGGGAACTCGCCGAGCAGATGCGGCGGGAGAAGAAGACGGGGCCGATGGTGAAACCGGCGGCGTTGAAATGAGCGCTTGTGTGGTGGCGGGGCTTCGCGCCGCCGGGACGGGGCAGAGCCCCGTCCCCACATGAGCACGACCATTTACAATTGCCGCGCACATGCACACCGCAGAGGTCGTTCTTATCGGCGGAGGGATTGTCGGTTCCAGCATCGCCTACCATCTTGTTGCGGCTGGCTGCAAAAGCGTTCTAGTGATTGAGCGCGAGACAGCGCAGGGCAAGGGATCCACGGGCAAGAGCATGGGCGGCGTGCGTGCCCAGTTTTCTACGCCGGTCAACATCCAAATGTCGCTTTACTCGATCCCGTTCTATGCGAGCTTCGAAGAGCGCCTTGGCTATCCGTGCGACTACCGTCCCCAGGGATACCTTTTTTGCGCGACCAACGAAAAGCACATGGCCTACCTGCGAGCCAACTACGAAAAGCAGGTCGCCATGGGACTGAAGAACGTGCGACTGGTGGCGGGCGACGAGATTCGCGGCATGTTTCCGCTGCTGCGCGGCAACGACATTGTTGGCGGGAGTTTCTGCGCGAGCGATGGATTTGTCGACCCGAACAGCGCGATGATCGGCTTCATGACGTGGGCTGCCGACCACGGCGCGACGCTGTGGAAGAACGCGCCCGTGACTGCGATTGCGCGACGCGGTGAGACCTTCGAAGTTACTACCACGCGCGAGTCCGTTTCCACGCCCGTGGTCGTGAATTGCGCGGGAGCCTGGGCAGCGGAGATCGCTCGGATGGCTGGGATCTCCTTGCCCGTCGAACCGCTGCGCCGGATGCTGGTTCCGACCGAACCTTTCGACCAATTCCCACACACCGCGCCCATGATCGTCGACATGTCCACCGGCTTTCACTTCCGCCCGGAGAGCCGCGGATTCCTGTTTGCGTGGAACGACCCGGAGGAAACGCCCGGCTACAAAACTGATTTCGACCCGAGCTTCATCGAGAAGATCCTGACCCGCGCTGCGGATCGCGTGCCCGTCTTCGAAAATGTCGAGGTCAATCCGCAACGAGCCTGGGCCGGGCTCTATGAAATGACGCCCGACCATCACCCGATTCTCGGTGAATCCCCGGAGGTCCCCGGTTTCTTTTTCGCCAACGGCTTCAGCGGGCATGGAGTGATGCACTCGCCCGCAACCGGAAAAATTCTGAGCGACCTGATTTTGACCGGGAAGACCGAGCTGATCGAAGCGTCGCTGCTGAACTTCTCGCGCTTCGCGGAGGGGCGGATGATTCACGAGACGGCGGTGTTGTAGTGTTTTCCTCGTGAGGGTCACAGGGGAAGGCCGCGCAGCGGTAGATTACGCGGTCCCCTGCGAAGTTCTATAATCGTTGGACGCAAATCATTGGACGCAAATCGGGGCTTAAATCAAAACGCGAATCGTCAGACGCGAATCAAGAGTCAAACCATCAGACGCGAACCACGAGAGCTGTTCGAAAGAGGCAGGGCATGGCCCAGATGACGGCGATCCCGGTTGCAACCCACGGTTTTTTTCTGGACGGGAAGTGGGTGGAAGAGGGTGACATCGTCGAGGTTCGCGCGCCTTACGACGGCGCCCTCATCGCGCATGTCTACCAGGGACGCCGCGAACACGCGGAAGCCGCGATCGCCGCCGCCGTGAAGGCTTTCGGAACCACCCGGCGCCTGCCCGCCTTCGAACGCCAGCGAGTTCTGCGCCAGATCGCGATCGGCATTCACGATCGCAAAGAAGAATTTTCCCGCACGATTGCGCTGGAAGCGGGCAAGCCCATCAAGAGCGCTCGCACCGAAGTGGACCGCGCTGTATTTACATTCAACATCGCCGCCGAAGAAACCGTTCGCGGCTACGGCGAGTATCTGCCGCTGGATTGGCAACAGTCGACTGCCCAACGTTGGGGCATCGTCAAACGTTTTCCTCTCGGCCCCGTCGCCGGGATCACGCCCTTCACTTTCCCCTTGAACCTGGTCGCCCACAAAGTGGCCCCGGCCATCGCGGCCGGCTGTTCCATGGTCCTCAAGCCCGCGCTCGAAACGCCGCTCACCGCGCTGCTGCTGGCTGAAGTGATCCAGCAGGCAGGGTGGCCGGACGGTGGATTCAACGCGGTTTTGCTCGCCAACGGAGATTCCGGCCTGCTGGTCACCGATGAACGCATCAAGCTCATCAGCTTTACGGGCAGCGCTGCGGTCGGGTGGGCCATCAAGAACAACGCGGGGAAGAAAAAAGTCGTTCTCGAACTGGGAGCCAATTCGGGCGTCATCGTCCACAGCGATACCGATCTCGCTTACGCCGCCGACCGCTGCGTCACCGGAGGCTTCGCTTATGCCGGACAGTCCAGCATTTCCGTGCAGCGCATCCTGGTCGAGCACACCATCTACGGAAAATTCATCGAGCTGTTTCTGGCAGCGGCCGGCAAACTGAAAGTCGGTGATCCCCTCGACGAGTCCAGCGACCTCGGCCCGCTCATCCGCGAAAGCGACGCCATGCGCGCTGCCGACTGGGTGCAGGAGGCAGTTCGCGGCGGTGCGCGCCTGCTCTGCGGCGGCAACCGCAAGGGTTCCTTGTTCGAGCCCACTGTGCTTACCGGCACCAAGCCCAACATGAAAGTGAATTGCCAGGAAATTTTTGCGCCGGTCGTGACCGTCGAGCCCTACAACGATTTCGCCTCCGCGCTGAAGCAGATCAACAACTCCCCTTATGGCCTGCAGGCCGGGCTTTTCACCCGCGACGCCAAACTCATTTTTCAGGCGTACGACGAACTCGAAGTCGGAGCCTTGATCGCCGGCGACGTTCCCACTTTTCGCATAGACCATATGCCCTACGGCGGCATCAAAGATTCGGGACTTGGACGCGAGGGCTTGCGCGACGCGATTCAGGAAATGACCGAGCCGAAGCTGCTCGTCATGAACTTGCGTTAACGATTTTCCGGTGTTGATTTCGTGAAGACGAGACCGCGTGTCCATCAATCGGGATTCCGCAAGCGTAACCAAGAAAAGTTCATGTAGAGTGTTTCCAAAAACCGCTCAACTGTATATACTCACATGTTTCGTACGTCACCGGGGTGGGTGACGCCATTCATACGATCATGTTTAGCCGGGAGCGGCGCAGACCGAGCCCAGAAGCAATCGACGCGATCTTCAATGCAGATTTTTCCACGCAGCACTAATGCAATCTCCCGGGCCTCGCTGTTCGGCCCGGTCTTTGTCGTCGCAGCCCTGTTTTGGGGGTTGGTACAGCTCCAGCGCTCGCCCTACATCACCTATGCGGGAGTAAGAAAGTCGCAGCCCGTGCCCTTCAGCCACCAGCACCACGTCACCGGGCTGGGCATCGACTGCCGCTACTGTCACACTTCGGTGGAACAGTCGAGTTTCGCGGGCATTCCGCCCACCAAGACCTGCATGAACTGCCACTCACAGATTTGGACGAACGCTCCGATGCTTGAGCCGGTTCGCGCCAGTTACCGAACCGGCGAGTCGCTCCAGTGGACGCGCATCAATCAACTGCCGGACTTCGTTTATTTCAACCACAGCATTCACGTCGCCAAGGGCGTGGGCTGCAACGACTGCCACGGGCCCGTGGACCAGATGCCTCTCATGTATCAGGAGGCATCGCTGCAGATGGAGTGGTGTCTCAACTGCCACCGTGCGCCGGAAAAATTTCTGCGCCCTCGCGACCAGGTATTCAACATGCGCTACCAACAACCCACCACATCGTTGCCGGTAAAGGTCGATGGCACCAGCTACACCGACCAGGACTCGCTCGGTTCAGCCCTGGTGAAGAAATACCAGCTGCGTACCGTGCAGGACATCACGAGCTGTAGCACTTGTCATCGCTGAAACACTACGATTCACGATTGAAAATGAAACTGGTGATTGAGTTTCCGGAGTTAAGGCGCTAGCCACGAAGATGGAAAACGGCAAATCAAAACGCGAAGATGTCTGTCCCGGCAAGAAGCTCGACCGGGCCGCGGTCGAGCGGCAACTTAAGGAGACGAAGGGGCCAGAGTACTGGCGCAGCCTGGAAGAACTCGCGGGGTCGCCCGAATTCCAGGACATGCTGCACCGCGAATTTCCCAAGGGCGCCTCGGAGTGGCTCGATTCGGTCTCCCGCCGCGGCTTCCTCCAGTTGATGGGCGCTTCCCTCGCCATGGCGGGCATGACCGGATGCACCAAGCTGCCGCTGCAGGAAATCGTCCCTTACGTCCGCCAGCCCGAGCAGGTCATTCCGGGCGTCCCGATGTACTACGCCACCGCGTTCACGCTCAGCGGATATGCGAATCCGCTGCTGGTCGAGAGCCACCTGGGCCGTCCCACCAAGATTGAAGGCAACAGCCTGCATCCGGCGAGCCTGGGGGGCACCGACATATTCGCGCAGGCCTCGATCCTGGGGATGTATGATCCCGACCGCTCCCAGGCCATCACTCATCTCGGCGATGTGGCGTCCTGGGCGGGGTTCGTGAAGGAAATCAGGGGCCCTCTCGCCGTGCAGAAGGCATTAGGGGGCGCGGGTCTTCGCATTCTCACGCAGACCATTTCTTCGCCCACGCTAAAAGACCAGATGCGCGCCTTCCTGGCGATGTATCCCCAGGCGAAGTGGCATGTTTACGAACCGGTGAACCGCGACAATGTTCTGGAGGGATCAAAGCTGGCGTTTGGCGAGGTGGTGGAGACGCGCTACGACTTGTCCAAAGCCGACTTGATCGTTTCGCTCGACGCCGACTTCCTATCCGCCGGATTCCCCGGCAATGTGCGCTACATCCGCGATTTCGCGGCTCGCCGCAATCCAGACGCCGATATGAACCGGCTCTACGTCATCGAGAGCACGCCGAGTTCAACTGGAGCGAAGGCGGATCACAGGCTGTCGCTTCAAGCGAGTGATGTTGAGGCGATGGCGCGCTCGCTAGGCTGGGCAGTTGGAATACATGCCGGCATTCCTGAGGCAGCGAAGGAGCATGAGAAGTTCGTAAATGCCGTAATCAATGAACTGAGGGATCGTCGAGGTTCATCTGTTGTGATCGTCGGCGATCATCAGCCGCCGATCGTGCATTCTCTGGCGCATCAGATCAACCAAGCCCTGGGTAATGTCGGCAAGACCGTTTTCCACACCGACCCGGCCGATGCCCACCCGGTCAACCAAACGGAATCTCTACGTGACTTAGTGGCTGACATGCGCGGTGGGAAAGTCGACTTACTCGTCATCATGGGCGGGAACCCGGCTTACGACGCTCCGGTCGACCTTGGCTTCGCGGATTCGCTTAAGAACTCGAACGTTGCCCTGCGCGTGTACCACGGTCTTTACCAGAACGAGACCGCGGAACTCTGCCACTGGAGCGTCAACGAAGCGCACTACCTGGAAGCTTGGAGTGATGGCCGCGCCTACGATGGCACTGTCAGCATCGTGCAGCCGCTGATCGCGCCACTCTACGCCGGCAAGAGCGCGCATGAAATGCTCTCGACGCTGATGGGAGTGTCCGACGCTTCCGGATACGATATTGTTCGCGGCTACTGGCAGAAACAACACAACGGCGCCGATTTCCAGCAATTCTGGCGCACGTCTCTGCATGACGGCTGGATCGAGAAAACGACATTTGCGCCAAAGCAGATTTCCGCGAAGGCGATGAATGAAGGCGCCAGTCTTTATACGCTTGTAAGACCACTCATCGAGGTCAATTTCCGCCGCGATCCCTCCGTCTACGATGGCCAATTCG
>JBEKFN010000169.1:0-9657 GCA_050013295.1 Terriglobales bacterium | reverse complement strand
ATGCTTGGCAAATGCTCGACGCGCTGGTTCAACCGTTTCGAACCATCGTGCTACTTGGCCTGTGTTTCGGTTTGCGAATCAGCGAAATCCTGGGTTTGCGCTGGACGGATTTCGATTTCAAACGATCGGTGGTTCTGATCCAACGATCAGCGGTCGGGAAGCGACTAAACAAATTGAAGACGGAGTACTCGCAGGACGAGGTCCCGATCGAACGGGGCTTCATTCTCGAACTGAGGAAATGGCAAGCGCTCTGTCTCGATTCCGAGGAGCGATGGCTCTTTCCGAGTCCGGTGACCGGCCGGCCGTATCATGCCGATTCGATTCGTGCCGACTACCTGGTTCCGACAGGTCTCCAACTGGGACTTGGCAGGATCGGGTTTCACACGTTCCGCCACACTTATCGTGCGTGGCTGGACGAAACCGGAGCACCCGTGGGCGTACAGCAGAAACTCATGCGACACGCGCATGTTTCGACCACCATGGATCAGTATGGCAATGCCTCGGCCCTGGCCAAGCGCAAGGCCAATCGGCCTATCGTGCAACGCCTCTTGCAAAGGCCTGCCAATCAAGAGGTCTCCATTCAATAAATAAGGGGAACTGTGTGGCAGTTCCCCTTATTGGACAGTTTTGGACAGTCGCGGCGAGTGCCCAATTGCCCGTAACCTTATGATTGCGTTGGTTGCGGGGGGTGGATTTGAACCACCGACCTTTGGGTTATGAGCCCAACGAGCTACCAGACTGCTCCACCCCGCAGAAAAATCATAGCAGCGCGGTGAAGCAGCGTCAAACAATCGTACTCGTCCAGTAGATAGGTGACACTTTTCATTCCTCTCGTTGGGATGAGGCTTGCCGCAGGAACTGCTGTGGAGTTAAATAGCCCAGGGCTTGGTGGGGGCGGACGGTATTGTAGATTTTCTCCCAGTGGCGTAGCTCGCGATTGAGCTTTTTCATTTCCAGCGAACAGGGCGTGACTTGTTAGAACTCCTCGCTGTGGGTATGGTTGGCGCGTTCGACGGCGCCATTGAGTTTGGGCGAGCGCGGGGGCAGCACGAACAGGTGCAAACCGCGCTGCTGACAAGCCTGTTCGAACTCGGCGGCGAACTCCGAACCGCCGTCGACCTGCACCGCGCGAATGGGAAAAGGCATGCGGTGCTGCAAGGTATCGAGGAACTGAGTCGCAGTTTGGGCCGTGGCGCGAGGGTGCGCTTGGATGACATCCCAACGCGAGATCACGTCGCGGGCGGTGAACTGTTTGAAGATCACGCCCGGCACCGGACGCACGTCCAGAGTATCGACCTCGACTAGGTCACCGGGCTCGGACACCGCGTACTGCTTGGGTTTGCGCACGGCATAGGGACGGGGCCGTAGCAAAACGTCACAATGCTGCCACGAGCACCAAGGCCGAGGCACTTCTTCGGACTTTGTACAATGTCTGCGTACAATGATTGCGCGGCAATGATTGCGGGATCTTGATCGGATCAGATGAGCCTTCAGACTCTAAACGACATTTTGCTGGCGGTGTGCGAAAGCCGCCGCGACCGCGTCATGCTGCAAAGACAGGCCCTGGGCTGGGTGCCGATCTCTTCCGCGGAGATTTACCGCGGCGTCGTGGGTGTGGCTCGCGCGCTTGAATCCTGGGGTATCGGCAAAGGAGATCGCGTCGCCATCCTCAGCGAAAATCGCCCGGAGTGGACGATCACTGATTTCGCAACGCTCGCCCTGGGCGCGGTCACGGTTCCGATTTATTCCACACAGACAGCGGAGCAGACTGCGTTCATCCTCAGAGATTGCGGGGCGCGCGTCGTCGCGGTGTCCACCAAGCACCAGTTGGAAAAGGTCTTGACCGTTCAGCGTCACACATCGGTGGAGCGGATCCTGGTGATGGACGCGATCGAAACTGCTCACGCGGTCCACATGCAGGCACTGATGCTGCAAGGTCCGACCGACTTCGATCCGGAATTCGATACCCGCGCGCGTTCGATTGGGCCCGACGACCTGGCGACAATCATTTACACCTCAGGCACTACCGGAACTCCGAAGGGAGCGATGCTGACCCACGGGAACATAGCGTCGAATATCACGTATTCGCTGGATGGATTCGGCGTGGGAACAAAAGGCGAAGAGGTGAGCGTATCTTTTCTGCCACTTTCCCATGTGACGGCGCGGCACGCCGACCTCGCGCTGCTCTACCGCGGGGTGGTGCTGGCGTATTGTCCTGACATTAAGCAACTGGCGCAGGCTTTGGCGGAAGTGCGACCCGCCACCTTTATTGCCGTGCCGCGCGTGTACGAGAAGATTCGTCAACAGGTGATCCTGAAGGCTACGGGCTTTCCGAAAGGCGCGGTCTATCGCTGGGCGCTTTCGGTGGGCCGCGCTCACCGCACCGAGACTCTGGACGGAACCAAACCTTCGGCGCTCTCCTGGAAGGTCGCGGACCGGCTGGTCTTTTCCAAGGTGCGCGCCGGGATGGGTGGAAGGGCGGAGGAGTTCCTTTCCGGAGGCGCGCCGCTGGGCCGGGAATTGGCGGAGTGGTATGCCGATATCGGTATTCGCATCCACGAGGGATACGGGCTGACGGAAACTTCACCGGTGATCGCCGTGAGCACGCCCGGGGGGCACAAACTGGGAACCGTGGGCAAGCCGCTGGCGAACGTCGAAGTGCGGATTGCGGACGACGGCGAGGTGCTGGTGCGCGGGCCCTCGGTATTCAAGGGCTATTGGAATCGTCCCGAGGAAACGCGCGATGCGTTTGTGGACGGCTGGTTCAAGACGGGTGACATCGGGCAACTCGACAGCGAAGGTTACCTTTCCATCACGGATCGCAAGAAGGATCTGATCAAGACTTCCGGCGGGAAGTTCATCGCGCCACAGCCGATCGAGAATTCCCTGAAGCTGAACCCGCTCATCGGGACAGCCGTGGTGATTGGGGACCGGCGGAAATTTCCCGCGGTGCTGATCTCGCCGCACTTCCCTGTTCTGGAAGATTGGGCGCGGGCGAACCAGGTTGACTTTGCTTCGCGGCAAACACTCGTCGCCAATGTCAAGGTGCAGGCACTGTACGAAGGCATCATCGAAGAAGTGAATCAGAACATGGCGCGCTTCGAAAAGCTGAAACGTGTGCTGCTGGTAGCGGAAGAATTTTCGGCGGAGGATGGAACGCTGACGCACACGCTGAAGGTGCGGCGACGCGGAATTGAGGAGCGGTATCAGGCGTTGATTGACGAGATGTACGCGAAGGCAGAGACGGCTGGCGGATGAGCCGGTCGCTGCGGATTGCGACCTGGTGTTTTGAAGGGGCGCGGCTTCCAGCCGCGCCGTAAGCATTGCAAAATCAAATGCGGCTTTTACAGATTGCTGAAAAACTCGATTTTGCTCTAGCTTTTGGGTGGCGCAGCGGTTTACCGCTGCGATAACCGGCTTGTTTTCAGCGACGGCTTTAGCCGCTGAGGGCGACTGCGGCGCGAAACACGACTTTTTCAGCAATCTGTTTAGCCGCTGACGTGGAATCGAGTCAGCAAGGCGACTTCTTGCACCG
This sequence comes from Terriglobales bacterium, assembly GCA_050013295.1. GTDB lineage: Bacteria > Acidobacteriota > Terriglobia > Terriglobales > Acidobacteriaceae > Acidiflorens. The sequence continues at coordinate 6,122 of JBEKFN010000169.1, read as the reverse complement.
CCGGCGGGGTCGTACAATCCGGCGGGGTCGTACAATAAGGTTATGACGGACTCACTCATTATCGCTGGCAGGCAATTCCGTTCCCGTTTGATCGTTGGGACCGGCAAATACAAATCTTTCCAGGAAACTGCCCGCGCGCTCGAGGCCAGTGGCGCCGACATGGTGACGGTGGCCGTGCGCCGGGTGAATCTCGACCGGAGCAAGGAATCTCTGCTCGATTACATCGATCCGCGTAAATATTTCCTACTGCCAAACACCGCCGGCTGCTATACGGCCGATGACACGATCCGTACGGCCCGGTTGGCGCGCGAGGTTGGACTCTCCGATTGGATCAAGCTGGAAGTGATTGGCGACCAGGCAACGCTGTATCCGGACGTGCAAGCGACGCTCGAAGCCACGGGAGTGCTGGCGAAAGAAGGATTCACCGTGCTGGCCTATACGTCGGACGACATCGTGTTCGCCAAGCGGCTGGTGGACGCGGGCGCTTCGGCGGTGATGCCTTTGGGCGCGCCGATCGGCAGCGGGCTGGGCATTCAAAACACCGCCAACCTGCGAATCCTGCGCGAGATGATTACGGGAGTCCCGTTAATTGTGGACGCGGGCGTGGGCACAGCTTCCGACGCCGCCATTGCCATGGAGTTAGGTTACGACGCTGTGCTGATGAACACCGGCATCGCCGGCGCCCAGGAACCGGTGCTGATGGCGGAGGCAATGAAGCACGCGGTGCTGGCAGGACGACAGGCGTACATGGCAGGCAGAATGCCGCGGAAGCTCTATGCGACTGCCAGTTCACCGCTGGAAGGCGTGGTGAGATAGAGCCCGCTCGTGTGGGGACGGGCGCCCTCGCGAGCCTGCCCTGAGCGAAGCCGAAGGGTCCGCGCGGAGCGCTCCGGGGCTACCGGTAAACCCTGTGTGGGCAGCTTCGAGCCGCTGCCGACGGGCGAGACGCCAGTCGCTCCAGCGGCAAAACATCGGGCGGCCACAAAGGCCGCCCTTTTGTATCTGTTGGTTTCGTTGGTCCTAGAGCATCGTGACGCTGTCAACGTGGATCGTGTCCCCTTTAATGTGTCCGGTCACGGCAACGTGATGTCCATAGTGCTCCTTGAGGGAGTCGGGATTGTCCACCGTCAGGACCTTCTGGTCCTTGTCGGTAACGACGACTGGCTTGGCGCCGGCTGCGATGCACTTTTTCGTGCATGCCTCCGCGCCCGCGTTGGCTCCCTTAACGCCACACTTCGAGTCGCTAACCCAGCCGTTCACGGTCTGGGTATCGCTGGCAAATGACACCGAGGCGACCAACAAAATCAGCGCGACGGCAAGTAACAACAAGAGAAGTTTCCGCATGTCACCCTCCTTAAATTGGTTCCCACACGTGATGCGATCCCTGAACTTTATCACAGGAGGAGCGAAGCCTGCGCTGTCAAAAACTGGGGAAGCTCCGCAACCGCGCAACCAGCATCTACCTGTCGTTCTTACTTTCGCTCTTCTTTTTCGTTCTGGGCGCGCCCCCTGGGTGGCTTCTGCGGAGGATCGGGAGCGACGAAGACAACTTCTCCAGTCTTTGTGTAGTGAAGCTGCTCGCGGGCTTCCTTCTCGATGGCGGCAGGATCGGATTTGAGCGATTTGATCTGGTCGGCGTACTGACTGTTTTCCTTCTGCAGACGATCGACCTCATTCTTGAGCGACTGCGTCTCTGCGCGCTTCTGCCGATAAATGACCATGCCATTGGCTCCGAACGTGGCGTGCAGAATCAGGCCTACTATAAGAAGGATAGCGGCCGCCGTTCCCAGGCGACGCCACTCCAGCGCCAGCCACGACCAGACCGGGCGCGTGCGTTCGACCCAGCGCGCCGCCACCGCCTCTGCCCTGGGAGCCTGATCCTTGGCCTGGTCCATCGCCTGATCCATCGCCTGATCAATGACCGCGCGGAAACCTTCCTCCCGACGTGGAAGGATGCGCGCTCTCGACGGTGCTCCTAGTCGAAGATCCATGCTTTCGCTGCCGCACTCAACTTTGCGAGCTCTTCCCGGCTGCGCGCTTCGCTATACACGCGCACCACTGGCTCCGTGCCCGAGAGCCGGTAGCAAACCCACGATCCGTCGGCGAAGACGAGTTTGAGTCCGTCGGTCCTCACGACGTGAGCAACTTTGATGCCATGAAACTCGCTCGGGTCGCTACGTAACTTCTCAGTAAACTTCTGTTTTACTTCAGGAGTCAAGCGGAAGTTCTCCCGCAGCGGATAGAAGGAACCAACTTCGGCAAATAGCTCGCCCAGTTGTTTGCCGAGCGACTTGCCACGGCGAGCGACCATCTCGCAGCAGAGCAGGCCGGCGAGCACGCCGTCTTTTTCCGGCACGTGTTTGCGGATGGAGAGGCCGGCGCTTTCTTCCCCGCCGATGAGGATCTTGTCCTGCTTGATGAGTTCGCCAATATACTTGAAGCCAACCGGGGTTTCGTGGAGCTCGATTTTGTGTTTCTCGGCAAGCGCGTTGATGAGATTGGTGGTGGCAACGGATTTGCCAACTCCATTTCTCCAGCCGCGCGTTTCGACCAGGTAATCAAAGAGCAGCGCAATGACGTAGTTAGGCTGGATGAACGTGCCGTCGTCGTCGACAATCCCGAAGCGATCGGCATCGCCATCGGTCGCGATGCCAATAGCCGCACCGATTTCGCGCATCTTGTGACGCAGGTCTTCGAGCAGGTGATCGTCGGGTTCGGGGGCGTGGCCTCCGAAGAGCACGTCGCGGGTGTCGTGGACGGTAGCAACGGTCACGCCGGCCTCGCGCAGGGACGCGTCCGAATAGCCACGGGCCGCGCCCCACATGGGATCGAAGGCAACCTTCACGCCGGCTTTCTTGATGACATCGAGATCGATGATTTCGCGCAACCGCGAGAGATACATGCGGCGAGGATCGATAGAGTGGGACTGCACGTCAGCCTTTGCTGCGTGCGGCGTTTGCGGATCTGCGTCTAAGGCGGCGATCTCAGACTCGATGGCTTGCGTAACCTCGGGGAGCGCGGGCGCGCCATCAGGCGTCGAGAATTTAATACCGTTGTATTCCGGCGGATTGTGCGAGGCGGTGAAGTTGATGGCGCCGTCGGCTTTGGACTGGATCACGGCATAGGAGATGGTGGGTGTGGGCGCGGGTTCTGCAATGACCAGCGGTGTAATGCCGTAGCTGGACAAGATGCCGGCGGCCGCGGAACAGAAAGATTCGCCCAGGAAGCGCGTATCGCGGCCAACAATGACTTTGACTTTTGCGCCGTTCGACTGCTGCGACGCCACGTAGCGCGCGATGCCGTGCACGGCGCGGTTGACGTTCGCAAAGGTGAACTCTTCGGCCATCACGCCCCGCCATCCCGATGTGCCAAACTTGATTTGCGTTGCCATCGGCTGCCTCGTATGCTTCGAGTGACACGTGAATCTTCGATTTGATACGACCGATTTTATATGACCGGCAAAAGGCTCGTTCTTACGACTTGCGGTTCGCTCGAAGAAGCCCGGAGCATCGCGCATGCGCTGGTTGACCGCCAACTGGCAGCCTGCGTCAACATCGCTCCCCAGATTGAATCGGTATATCGCTGGGAAGGCGAGATCGAGACGGCAACGGAGTGGCTGCTCGTAATCAAAACGACGATAGACGCTTTCGATCGTGTGCGCGAGGCTTTGAGTGAGCTGCATTCCTACGAACTTCCGGAGTGTATCCAGATTGGTATTGAAGATGGAAGCGCGGCGTACCTGGAGTGGATTGGAGAGTCGGTGCGGTAAAACGGCGGTCAGCTATCAGCTATCAGCCATCAGCCTTCAGTTAAATCAGTTTTTACTGACGGCTGATAGCTGACGGCTGAAAGCTAGATCGCGGCCAGCGCCTGGTCGAGATCGGCGAGGATATCGTCCACGTCCTCGATGCCGACGGAAATGCGGACCATGCCGTCGGTAATGCCGATTTTGCGGCGGCCTTCTTCGCCGACGGCAGCGTGCGTCATCGTGGCGGGATGCGAAATCAGGGTTTCGACTCCGCCCAGGGATTCGGCCAGAGAACACACGCGCACCTTGCGCAGCATCTTATTGGCGTTCGCGAGCGATCCGGTTTCGAAAGCGATCATGGATCCGAAGCCCGACATCTGGCGTTTGGCCAGTTCGTGCTGCGGATGATCGGACAGTCCGGGATAGAAAACCTTCTGCACTTTCTTGTGTTTCGAGAGATAGTCCGCGACCCTGCGGCCGTTGCAGTCGTGCTGCAACATGCGCACCGCAAGCGTCTTCACCCCGCGCAGAATCAGCCAGCACTCGAATGGCGACAGGATGGCGCCGGCGGCCTTCTGAAGAAAAGCAAGTTTTTCCGCCTGCTCGGGCTTGGTGCAGACCACGACACCTCCCAGCCCGTCGCTGTGTCCGTTAAGGAATTTCGTGGTCGAATGGACGACCATGTCGGCGCCGAGCTCGATCGGACGCTGAAAATATGGCGACATGAAAGTGTTGTCGACCACGACCTCGACGCCGTGCCGGTGGCTGAGTTCGCTGATGGCGTGGAGATCGCAGAGCTGCATCAGCGGGTTGGTCGGCGTCTCCAAAAACACCAGCCGGGTGTTTTTCTGGAATGCCCGTTCCACGTTGTTGACGTCGGATGTATCGACGTAGCTGAATGTGAGACCAAAGTTGATGAGGACCTGATCGAACAGACGCGGCGTCCCGCCGTAGAGATTGTGGCCGGCCACGACGTGGTCGCCCGCTTTGAGCATGGTTGCGACGGCGTTGATCGCCGCCATCCCACTGCCGAAGACGCGTGATGCCGTGCCGCCTTCGAGCGCAGCCAGGTTGGTCTCCAACCGGTCGCGGGTCGGATTCGATACGCGCGCGTATTCGTAACCTTTGTGCTTCCCAATCTCTTCCTGAACGTAGGTGGAAGTCGCATAGATGGGAACAGTGACGGCCCCGGTTGCGGGGTCGGGCTCTTGTCCGGCATGGATGGCGCGGGTTGCGAAGCCGGCTGGCTTGGTGGTCAAGTTTTCTCCTGGGTTCGTCGTTCGCTGTTCGCCATTCGCTTCTCGCGCGAACAGCGAATGGCGAATAGCGAACAGCGTCTCCCTATATTCCGCCTTCAAAAATCTTCTTCGACAGATACCGCTCGGCCGAGTCGGGAATCAGCGTAACGACGCGCTTCCCTGCCCCAAGGCGCTTGGCGATTTCGACCGCAGCGTAGACGTTGGCGCCAGCGCTTGAGCCTCCGAGTACGCCTTCGCGCGCAGCCAGCTCTTTGACCATCCCGAAGGCCTGAACGTCGGTCACCATCATGATTTCGTCGCAAACGGAGCTATCGAAATTTTTGGGGATGAAGCTCGATCCGATCCCTTCCACCTTGTGCGGACCGGGCTTGCCGCCTCCCAAGATCGAGCCTTCAGTCTCCACCGCCACGGCGTGCACCTTCGCCAGCCGCTCCGTTTCGTAGTGATAGTCGGTGTTGGCGGGGTTGTCAAACTGAGCGGCCATGAACGCGCCGGGGACGGTTGCCAGCAGGTCATTGGCGCGATCGATGGCGCCTTGCATGCCCTCGGCTTCCGGGGTGCGGGTCACCTCGGCGCCGAGGGCCCGCATGATGATGACCTTCTCCTCCGAAAATTTTTCCGGGACGAACAGCCGTACTTTGTAGCCGCGACTCACCCCGATCAAAGCGAGGCCGATGCCGGTGTTTCCGGCGGTGGCTTCGATGACCGTTCCCCCCGGCTTGAGCTTGCCTTCGCTCTCGGCGCGCGCGATCAAGCCAATGGCGGCGCGGTCTTTCACGCTCCCGCCCGGGTTCAGGTATTCGAGTTTGGCGAAAATGTCGGCCGCTCCCGGAGGCGCCAACTTCTTCATGTGCAGCATCGGCGTTTCGCCGACGAGCTTCGATATATCGTCGCTCAGCCGCAGGCCGGAGCGGGTTGTCGATGTGGCCACATCTACAGAGTAAGGAACGCCAGCCGCCAGCGTCAATCGCCATTCGTCTTGCCCGAGCGCCTCGCAGCCTCCACTGTCGTAGTAGGATCGGCGCCTTGCCAACTCACGTCGGCCGTCGGCCCGTACGTCGCAGGCACCGGCTTTCCCAGCAAACGCAGGTAGACCGTCAATTGCGTCCGGTGAT
>JBEKFN010000168.1:0-9057 GCA_050013295.1 Terriglobales bacterium | reverse complement strand
TGGAAGTTCAGGTACTCCTTCCAGACGTGGAAGGTGGTGACAAAGAAGTCGTAAAGCGCCGCGATGACGGTGGCTTGGAGCAGCAGCCTGGCCTGAGAGCCGCCTTTCTCGCCGGTGACGAGAACTTCGGTGATGGCCGTGGCCTCGGGAAATGGGAACTTGCCGTGCATTTCGCGCACAAAGTAGCGCCGCAGCGGAATGAGGAAGAGGATGCCCAGGCAGCCGCCGGCGAGGCAGATGAAGATGGTCTGCACCGGATGCGGGTCGAGGTGGAGAATGTAGAGCGCCGGCACGGTGAAGACGGCGCCGGCCACCACGCTGCCAGAGGCGCCGCCCATGCCGGTGATGATCATGTTCTCGAGCACGGTGGAGCGCCGCCGGTAGACGCGCGCCAAGCCGATGGCGAGGATGGAGATGGGAATCGCCGCCTCCATTCCCTGGCCGACCTTGAGGGCGGAATAGGCCGACGCGACGCTGAAGACGATGCACAGCAACGTGCCCCACAGCACCGCGCGCCAGGTCACCTCCGGTGGCGCCATGCTGGCGGGCACCAGCGGCATGTAGATTTCGCCGTCCTTCAACGGTTGGTACGCGTTTTCGGGAAGAGACTTGGTTTCGACTTCGGCCATGAATGAACGAGCCTCCTGATCCATTAGGAAGTCAAACATAGGGTGCGGAGACAGAGCAAGGGCAGAGGTCACACAGTGAAGGGACTTGGGAGCAGATTCCCTCATTGATCGCCCAGCCTGGGGAGTCACTACGCTTTTGGTCTAAAGGCGTGGAAACTAGGACGAGTGATGTTGTTGATTTTTGATTGCAAGCCCGACCGATGTTATCGTGAGGTCTGCTCAGACAATGCTCCAATCATAGGACAAGCACCGCATGCGATCTCATGCCCGGATCCAGGTTAGGGGCACCTCACACTCAGTGCGCAGATGTTGTTTCTGCTGGCGTAAACAGTCAGGTGGAGCCCATCGCTCATGAACATACTTGACCTGGTGGTCGGTAAGCCCATCAAGAGCAGTGACGAACGCGCCGAGCAGATCGGTCCGGTGCAGGGCATCCCGATCTTTGGTCTGGACGCGCTGAGTTCGGCTGCTTACGGCCCGGAAGCGGCCCTCAGCCTGCTGATTCCCCTTGGCCTTCTCGGCGTTCGTTATATCGTTCCCATCAGCGCCGCCATCATCACGTTGCTGGTGATCGTGTACTTCTCCTATCGCCAAACCATCGCCGCGTATCCCTCCGGCGGAGGCTCCTATACCGTGGCGCGCTTCAACCTTGGCGCACCTGCCAGCTTGCTGGCCGCGGCCGCGCTCCTTGCCGATTACATTCTCACGGCCGCTGTGGGCATTTCCGCGGGAGTCGGTGCTTTGGTTTCGGCCGTTCCGTCATTGCTGCCGCACACCGTTTCTATTTGCGTCGGCATTCTTATCGTCGTCACCGTCCTCAATCTCCGCGGCGTGCGCGATGCGGGCCTTGCCTTCGCGCTTCCCACCTATCTTTTTGTCGGCACACTTCTCATAACCATCGTCGCAGGCATTCTCCGTGTTTTCCTCAGCGGAGGGCATCCCACACCGGCAGTTTCGCTTCCGCCTCCGTTGCCCATGACGCAGGCAGTCAGCTACTGGCTGCTGCTCAAGGTTTTCGCCAGCGGTTGCACCGCCCTGACTGGCGTGGAAGCGGTCAGCAACGGCGTGAAGGCTTTCCGGGAGCCCACGGTGAAAAACGCCCAGCGCACTCTCACCGTGATTATTTTTCTTTTGGCGGTGCTGCTGGCGGGAATTTCCTACCTCGTAAAGACTTACGGAATTGCTGCCACCGATCCGGGCCAGCCCGGCTATCAGAGCGTTCTCTCCATGCTGAGCGCCTCGGTTTTTGGCAAAAGCGTTTTTTATTATCTGACCATGGGCTCAATTCTTGTCGTTCTATCACTCTCCGCCAATACAGCTTTTGCCGATTTTCCGCGTCTCTGCCGCGCCATCGCGCAAAATAACTACCTCCCGCACGCCTTCGGATACCGCGGGCGGCGGCTCGTCTATACCTATGGCATCGTCGTCCTGGCGGTGCACTGTGGCGGCGTTCTCATTCTTTTCGGCGGTGTCACCGATCGGCTTATCCCGCTCTATGCGGTGGGCGCATTTATGGCCTTCACGCTTTCGCAAGCCGGCATGGTCATGCACTGGCGGAAAAATCGAAGTCCGGGTTGGCTGAAGAGCGCACTCGTGAATGGGCTTGGGGCCCTCGTCACCGGCATCACCACCGCTGTCGTGCTGGTTGCGAAATTCTTGGAAGGCGCCTGGATTACTCTGCTTTTCATTCCCTTGACAATTTTTTTCTTCACGCTCGTGCGCCGTCACTATCACTCGGTGAAACTGCTTACCAGCTGCAAGGTTCCCGTCGACGCGGCAGGTCTTAGCCAGCATCCGATTGCGGTCATTGCCATCGATCGCTGGAGCAACATCACCCGCCAGGGAATCGAATTTGCCGCCCGGCTTTCCCCGGAAGTGATCGCCTTGCACGTCGAGCCCAACGAGCATTCCGAATTGCTTCAAGACGACTGGGAGCAGTATGTTGAGCGACCCTTCCGCGCGGCCGGCAAGGAGCCGCCCCAGCTTCACGTCCTGCCGTCACCCTACCGCTTTATCATCATTCCCATCGTTCAGTTCATTCTCGACCTTTCGAAAAAAAATCCCGATCGCAGCATCATCGTGGTCATACCCGAGCTCGTGGAAGACAAATGGTATGAATACTTCCTGCACAATCAGCGTGGCCGGCTCCTGGAATGGGTGCTTCTGGTCCGCGGCAATGAGCGTATTTTTGCGGTGACTGCGCCCTGGTACGTCGGGGAGCGAACCTGATTCCATAGCCGAGATAACTGCTAAGCGGCACGCCGCCTCTCAATCAGCGCCATAATACTATCGATGCTTTCCACTTGGTTCAGATCGAAGCCTGTCTCCGCGAAGTCGATCCCATACTCCTCCTGCAGGAAAACCACCACTAACAGCACATCGGTGGACTGCAAGCGCTCGGCTAATTGCTCGCTGTCCGAGAGGGCTGCCCGATCACCTCTCTCGCTCAGTAGGTTCTGCACAAACTCGCGTATCACCAGTCTGTCGTTCATAATGGACGCCTGTTCCAGACGCCGCAGCGCCTTCCGGTCAAATTTTCCGCCTCGGGCCTAGCGGCATCGAATCAGTCTCCAAGATCTGCAACGCGGTTCAGACCCGGTTCTCATCCAGCAAGCGGACCAACGCTTTCCGATCAATCTTGCCGCTTGGTCCTAACGGTAGCGCGTCCAAGTGATGTACCTGTAGAGGGATCATATAAGCAGGCACAAGTTTTTTCATTCCTTCGCGGACGTCGGCGAGGGTAATGCCCGCCGCGCAGTGGAAGGCGGAGATCCCGGTGGCGCGGCCGTCGGCGAGAGGCCAGGCCACCGCCGCCACCAAGTCTGTGCCTATAATGTCGCGCAAATGAGCCTCGACTTCCTCGAGTTCGACCCGGTTCCCGAGTATCTTGACCTGGTTGTCAATTCGGCCTAGGTGGTGAAATGCCGCGGAGGAATCCTGGTAAGCCAGGTCTCCCGTGCGATACCATCGGCGTCCCTGCAGCGTGGGGAAGCGAGCCGCAGTGAGTTCGGGATCGTGGTAGTATCCGCGCGCCACTTGCCGGCCCGACACGACCAGCTCCCCTTCCTCGCCCTGCGGCAAAAAATTGAGATTCGCGTCCACAATGCCGGCCTGAATGCCCCGGAACGGCTTGCCAATGGCCAGCGAACCGCGGTTCCTGGTGACATTCGGAGGATCTTCAAGGCGCTGTGCGGTGCAGACAACCGTTACCTCCGTCGGTCCGTAAAAATTTTCCACGACGCTGTTGGGGGCGGCGATCTGCCACGCCTGGGCGGAAGCAATTGGCAGCGCCTCACCGGCGAAAATGGAACACCGTAACGACGGAAATGCGCCGGGCTTCAGCATTTTCATGCGCTCCATAAAACATGCAGTCGAGGGCACCGAAAACCAGATAGTAAGCTCATGATCGCGGATGAACTTCGCCGGAGCCATGAGCTGAGAGGCCGGCACCACATAGAGTCCCGCTCCGCCCGCCCAAGTTACAAACAAGTCCAGCACGGAGTTATCGAATGTTAGTTCAGCCACCTGAGAGACTCGATCTGTGGGGCGAAACCCGCAGCGATCCTGCACCACGCCGCGAAACTGTGCGAGGCTCCCGGTTTCGATCATGATCCCCTTTGGCGTGCCCGTGGTGCCGGAAGTGAAAATAATGTACGCCAGCGCATCTTCCGCGACGGTAACGGGCTGATCGGGCCCCTCGTCGGCTAATTCAGCCAAGCTTTCGAAGCTGATTCCCTGGAATCCCAAGGCACTTTGCGATGGTTTCGCGCCGGCCCCGAAAAGAATCCGGCTAGGACCGCATTCGAGCACACGGTCCGAGAGTAGATCCAGGCCAGCTTGGTCGGCGATCAGCGCATCGAGTTCCATCATGCGCAGAATACGAATCAAGCGGTCCTCGGGAGTGCGGGGGTTTATCGGAACATATGCTGCACCGGACCACACCGTTCCCAGCACCCCTGCATACGCTTCTAAAGTTCGGGATGCAAGAATTCCAACCTTGCCCGGGACCTTTCCGGATTTTAGGCCGAGCCAACCCGAAATACGCCGGGCTAGATTTGCCAGCTCTCCGTAAGAAAACCGCATCTCGCCCACAAACAGCGCCAAGCCTTGTGAGTTTGTGACGGAGTTTTCATAAAAAGGCTGGGCAAGATTAAAGGTACTTGTCACACTTCTTCTCCTGTAAGCAACCATTCGAATCGCGCAACCCGATCAGTTTAAAAGGGGCCGGGCGAGGTATCTACCGGTTGGCCGATGCCCGGCCCGGTTCTCGGTTCAAATGCTAGCTCTGTGACGGCTCGCGCAGGAGCGATTAGGGCTTTTCCGTCGGAGGACGATCTTACCTTGGACGATCTTACCTCCTGCCTGGCTCCCGGCTCGCTGGCTGCATTTTCTGCTGCAACTGCTGCGTCTGCTGCTGGTGTTTTTGCTGCAATTGCTGCGTCTGTTGCTGGTGCTTCTGCTCTACCTGCTGCTTTTGCGCGTCATTCGCCTTCTGTTTGTCCAGGTTCACGTGCTCCTGGTCCTGCTTCTGCTGGAGTTTGTCTCGTTCCTGTTGCTGCTTCGCAACTTGCTTTTCCTGCTGCTGCTGGTACTTCCTGTCCTGCTTCGGGTTGCCCGTATTTGGAGTGCTCTTGGTTAAGGGCGGAAGTTCGTGCGGATGGACGGCCGTGCTGGGTTGAGCAGCGTTGCGCCCCTGATTTCCGCCACGATTGGCTGGAGTATAAGGCTCTCCTGCCGCTTTGGCCGCTACAGCGCTGCGGTCATTAAAATCTCCGGGCCTGGGTGTCGCGGCGACGCCTGGCTTGCCCAGGCTCGCCGACGCACGTTGCTGCGGGTTGGCTCGGGCCGCCTGCGCATGTTGAGTTTGAGCCGCTACCGGCGGGATATGCCTGTCACGCGCCGCAGCCTCCTCATCACCTGTCGCACGCGCGCTGATTCCACCGTTGCCGCCGTTGTAACTGACGTGGCTCTCGTTGTTGTTCCTCACGGGGGTGTCGTAAACATTGTGCATGTTGCCGATGTTTATGTTGCTCACGGAACGGTTGTAGAAAAAGTGTCCGCCGTCCCAACGGCCGCCTTCAAAGCCTGTACCGAAATACCCGAAGCCGTAATTGATCCCGCCGTAGAAGCCCACGTGCGGACCCCAGTAGCCGTCATAGAAGACAAATCCGTCGCCGCCCCAGCCCCAATAGGCAGGAGTCCACAGGAAACCGACTTCCGGCGCCATCACCCATGTGCCCGGCACCCAGTAGTAATCGCTGACGTCGTAATCGTAGGCCCAGTAGCCCGGTGTCCAGAGATAACCGTCCCCTGGACAAAGAGGTTGCTCATAGACAGGCAGCGCGGGCGGGCCGAACCTAATGGCCACGCCGATTTGCGCGAACGATGCGGCCGACATCGACAGCACGACGAGCGCGAATAGTAGAGCGAATAACGGCGCGAACAACAGCGTACGAATAAAACGGATATGCATTGTGATTCCTCTGGCCCATCATCCCTCGTCTTGCCCGGTGTCGCCTTGCTGCTCCGGGTTTCGTGGATTGAGAGGCGCGATTGAAGGACGAAACATAACTGCAGACTGCGTCTCGCTGGCAAATGGTTCTAGCAGAACTTTCTCATTCCGGAGAGGTCGAAATCTGTTCAAAAAAGCTCAGTTCCGAGCATGCGTCCCATTTTGAGGTCGATCCCCTAACTAGAACGTGAATCGCGCTGAAAGCTGCAAGACGCGGGGAAGGCCGTTGGGGCTAATTTCCCCCAGAGCTCCGAAATTGTTTGGACCCGAATTGGGCACCAGATAACAGTTCTGCTTGGGCGATAGACCGTCACCGCAGTTGGGCCCGATCGGGTTGTATTGCAACTGGTTGATCCCGTCGCCGTTCTGCACGTAGTAATTGGCGTGGTTGAACAGATTGAACGCCTGCGCTTGAAATTGCAGTTCCTTGCCTTCTTTGATCGCAAAGCTGCGCGCCAACCCAACGTCGATCCTCTCCAGCCACGGGCCGTAGAAAGAATTCAGGCCGATGCCCGGCGTGGGGCCACCACCATTGATGCCGGCCGCGGTGTTCGCGGTGTCCTGGCTAAAGGCGGTGTCGTTCAGGTTGTCATTGGCGCCGTCGCAATTGCTGAAGGCCACGGCGATTTTCGTGATTGGACTGGTGCAGGCGGGACTCAACAGGCCCGCGTAGGGGCGGCCGGAAGAGAACTCCATGACACTGCTCAGCCTCCAGCCCGAAAGGAGCGCGCGTCCCGCGTCCGAGTCGGTCAGTCTTTCGAGGCCGGGGCGGTAGACACTCGCAAAAGCAATGCGGTGCCGCTGGTCGAGCAGCGAGGGAGCATGGGTATTGCTGAAGTCGAACTGATTGTTGAAGTCCATTCCATCGAGCATGATGCTCTTGGCGAAGGAGTAGGAAAACTGCAGGGAAAGACCTTTTGACATGCGGTGCTGTACCTGCACGAAAAGCGAATTGTAATGATTTTGCCCGGGGCTGATGAGTTCGTTAATCTGGCCCAGATTGGGGTTGATGCGGCCTTCCGTCAGCAGACCGTTGTCCATGTTCGGCAGGGTGGTCGTCGGACCGGTACAGGGCAAAGTAATTGCGCTGGGAGGACAAACGGTGTACGTCGTCGTGCCTTGCAGCGGATTCAGATTCAAGTCATAGGCGCTGCCCGAAAGCAGATGCACTCCCTGATTCCACATGGTTCCGATGGTTAGAGTTGTGTTCTCGAAAATCTCGCGCTCAATCTGCAAACTCGCCTGCAAAATATAGGGCACCCTGAACTGCGGAGAAACCAGGGAAATGTCCTCAGAAGCGGCGAACAACGGAGAATTACCTGGGAGGATAGCCGGAAACGATGGTGACTGCTCATTCGGCGGAAGAGCCATGTTGTAACTGACACTGGCCGAAGACTGCTGTGATCCGAGGCCGTTCGAGACCACCGCGTTGCGGTAGTTCAGGCCGTTCATGTTGGTGTAGAACTGGCCGAATCCTCCGCGCACTACGGTCTTCGATCCGAACGGCCAGGTTGCGGGCTGCCAGGCAAATCCGAAGCGCGGCGCCAGGCGCTGAAACTGGTTCGGATACTGTCCGGTGAGCGGGAAGGCCGGATTTTCCGCGGACTGCGGGTAAACCTGGAAGTCCTCGCGCAGGCCCATTTCCAGCGTCAACCTGGACAAAGCCCGGAACGAGTCCTGCACATAGAATCCGTAGTAAGGCACGGCAAAAGAAAAAGTCGGGTTTCCCGAAGATTGACTGAAGACGTTATATTCGCCGAGCGCAAAATACTCGAGATTCGGAAATTCATAACTGCCGAGGAACGACCCGAACTGGACGGCGGCATTCGGGTCCGCGCCGCCATCATTATTGTCGGCGTCCCAGGCGCGGCTCATATCGAAACCGAATTGCAACGTGTGCTTGCCTACCACGTAGTCGACCCGGTCGGCCACAGAGTACCGTCTTTCAAAAACCCTGCCCACGGAAAAAGCAGCGTTGCCAAGAATGAAAGCAGCCGGACTATCCAGAATCAACGTGGGGATGCCCGCAGCTGAACCGGTCGGGGTAGAGATCTGGTTGTCTTCGGAAGTGCCGGCGTGAAATTCGTTCAGCAGGTTGGAGGAAAACGTGTGCGTCCATCCCAGGCTGGCTTGGAAGGTATGCACGTAGGCGTTGGCCAGCGTTTGCGTCCCATAATTTGCCACCGTAGGGTCGGTGATGACGCCTCCGGGCGAGTTGAAGCGGTTCACATTGAAGCTGAGGAACAGGCCGTCGCGAGAACTAGCTTGGTAGTCCAGCCGTGGCGTAATCACCCAATCGTCGCGCTTTCTTGCTTTGTTGCCGAGATTGGAGTTCAGCGCGTTCAGCGTGTTCGACACTTGTTGAAGGTAGACCGGATTGGTGGGGTCGGCCAAGACACTCGCCGAGGTGTCGCTGCCCGGCACCGGCAAGGGCCCGTTCGGTGGAGGCAGCACCGTCCCGGCCGGAATATTAAAGTTAGTGCTCAAAAAAGCGGCTAAGTTCGCCGGCGTGGTTGCGAGACCCGGGTTGATGACGGAAATCGGATCGTTCTCCAGTTGCTGCTCATAATCCACGAAGAACCATAAACGGTTGCGCCGGATCGGGCCGCCCAGCCCGGCGCCGAATTGCTGCAAAGCATCTTGCGGTTTAGCGAAGCCGCTGGCTTTGTCGAGGGCGTCGTTGGCTCCGGTCGCGGAGTTCCGGTTGTAATAGAACGCACTGCCGTGGACCGTGTTGCTCCCCGACCGGGTCACCGCATTCACGAAGCCCGCTCCACCGCCATAGATGGACGAGTACGGGCTGACCGCAACTTGAAACTCCTGGATCGCGTTCTCGCCATACAGGTACGGGATGCGGTAACGGCCTTCAATGTCGGCGAAGTAGTTGCTGGTGGCGTTGGTTCCGTCCACGGTGAA
>JBEKFN010000167.1:0-16531 GCA_050013295.1 Terriglobales bacterium | reverse complement strand
TGGACGCTTATTTCGTCATCGACAAGCATGCCGATGATTTGGATTGGGTGGGCCTGTTAAGCAGTTGCGCTGCGTTTGAAGCGTATTGCAAGGCATGCACCGCCGAACTCAAACCGGAACGGATAGCGAATTTCCTCCTGCTGAAGCCCGAGTTCCCTTATTCGGTCCGTTATTCGCTGGACCGAATGCACGAGGCTTTGACTTCAATCGGTAATCTTTCCTTGAGCCGCAGGACCGAAAAGGTCGAAAGATTGATGGGGCGGTTGCGATCGATGGTCGCCTACGTACAGGTTGACGAAATCATTGCCGGATTGCACAAATATCTTGCGGCAATCATCGAGCAATGCCGCGAATTGCATGCGGCGGTTCACGAACTCTATATCGAATATCCAATTGAGGTTGCTTTCCAAAACTAATGTTCTACGCCATTCGCCATTTCACGCGCTATCGCTACAGCCATCTCGTCTGGCAAAGCATGATGGAAGTTCGCATGCACCCCAGAAGCGAAGGTAACCAGCGCTGTTTTGTTTTTCAGCTATCGGTTAATCCGCGAGCCCGCATTTTTGGCTATACCGATTCCTATGGCAATCTTGTGCACCACTTTGACTTGCCTTCCCGCCATGGCCAGCTCACTATCATCGCGGACGCTTTGGTAAATATTGACGTTCAACCCTCGGTTCTCGCGCCCATGGACTACGAAGGGTGGAGTCATCTGGAACAGCTCGTCGAGGAAGAAGATTACTGGGACATGCTGATGCCGAGCCATTTTGCGCGCCCCTCACCGGGGCTTGAAGAGTTGGCAAAGGAGATCGGCGCGACGGAACGGGATGGACGAAGCCCTTTGGCATTTCTCCAGGATCTTGCCGCCGGTGTGCATCGCAGTTTTAGCTACGTCAAGAGAAGCACAGCGGTAAGATCGCCGATTGAGCATGCCCTTCGGGCGAGACAGGGTGTATGTCAGGATTTTGCTCATATCATGATCGCACTCGTTCGAAATGCCAAAATTCCCTGTCGCTATGTCAGTGGATACCTTTACCACAGCAAGGAAAATGCTCATCCCTCGGTGGACACCGCTACACATGCCTGGGTGGAAGCCCTTCTCCCCGGCGTTGGCTGGGTAGGTTTCGATCCGACGATTAATTGCCTCGCGGGTGAGAAGCACATTCGCACCGCCATCGGTCGCGATTATGCGAGCGTTCCACCCACCATGGGCGTGATGAAGGGAAAAGCGGACACCCAGCTCCAAGTTCGAGTTCGGGTCACGCCGTCCCAAGCGGTGCTCCCTCCCGACGAGGAGTTTGGGGCGGACGAAGAGTGGTCCCAATTTCTTGACGAGACCCAGCAACCGCGGTTGGCCGATGCTCAGCAACAGCAGCAGTGAAAGCGTCCAGAGCGCCTTGTAAGCGTTAATCCAGGTAGCCGGGTTTGCAGCGAAGTGAGAATGAACCAGAAACTCCAGGCGTGGCCGCATGAGGGTGGATGAGCATACAGGTTGCTCTCAATCACTGGACACGGTACCGTTACGACAAGGCGGTCTCAGTCGGTCCACAGGTTATACGGTTGCGTCCCGCCCCGCATTGTCGAACGCCGATCCTCAGCTACTCGCTTAGCGTCACTCCCGCCGGGCACATTCTCCACTGGCAGCTCGACCCCCACAACAATCATCTGGCGCGCCTTCTTTTTCCCGACAAGACCAACGAGTTTGTGGTTGAGGTGGGCCTGGTCGCGGAACTATCCCCCTTCAATCCTTTCGATTTCTTTCTGGAACCAGGAGTCGAAGACTACCCTTTCGAGTACGCTCCGGAGCTGGCTAAGGATCTCGAACCCTATCTTTGGGTCGATCCGGGCGTTGATCCGGCGGGGTCTCTACTCCAGGCTTTTCTGGGGAAGCTTTCCCGCGAGACGCGAGGAACGATCAGCTTTTTGGTTGACTTGAATCGGAGGGTGAAAAACGAAATTGAATATGTGACGCGGATGGATCCGGGCATCCAGACATGCGAGCAGACCCTTGAGAAGCGCACGGGGTCCTGCCGTGACTCGGCATGGCTGCTCGTGCAGATTCTCCGACATTTGGGAATCGCGGCACGCTTCGTCTCCGGGTATCTGATTCAGTTGGCGCCGGACGAAAGTTCGCCGGAAGGCCCGTCGGAAGGTCCGAGCGGTCCGCAAACCGACTCCGCGGATTTCCACGCCTGGGCAGAAGCGTTTTTGCCGGGTGCGGGCTGGATTGGAATGGATCCGACCTCGGGCCTGTTCGCCGGCGAGGGTCACATCCCGCTCGTCTGCACCCCGAACGCTTCCAAGGCGGCGCCCATCGAGGGCACGGTCGAACTGGCCAACGTGGACTTCGGCTACTCCATTTCCATTCGCCGCTTGAATGACGCACCGCGGCCGTCCAGGCCCTTCACCGAGGAGGCTTGGCTGCAGGTCGAACAGTTGGCGCATCGCGTCGACGCGGACCTGGAAGCGCAGGATGTACGCCTGACCATGGGCGGCGAGCCGACGTTCGTCGGCATCGACGAGCCCGAGAGCCCGCAATGGAACATCGATGCTCTGGGAGCAATGAAGCGAACCCGCGGCTTGGCTCTCATCCAATGCCTCCGCGAGAAAGTGGCGCCCGGCGCACTGCTTCACTACGGACAAGGCAAATGGTATCCAGGCGAGCCGTTGCCGCGTTGGGCGCTGAGCTGCTCTTGGCGCGTCGATGGTGTCCCCGTTTGGGAGAATATCGATCTCATCGCCCGCGCAATTGCTGGCGAAGACCAGGCCTACGGCCTCGGCGCGCCCGATGCTTTCAAGTTCATAGAAGCGCTCACGCGCCGCCTTCAGGTGAGCTCCGAAAACGTGCTGCCAGCCTATGACCGCGAAGCTGAGTCGACGGAACCGGCCGGGTACATTTTGCCTATTCGCCGCCGTCAACCGGCGGGCCGATTGTGCTGGTCGAGCCAGTTGTGGTTCCGTCGCCCGGAACGGCTGTTACTGTCGCCAGGCGATTCCCCCATCGGCTATCGCATACCGACCGAGTCGATACCCTGGGTGGCGCCTGATTTGCTGGAATACGAACTCGAACATGAGTACGAGCCGGCGCCGTTCGCTGCGCAATCCGAAGCCCGGATCAAGCTCCCATCACGCCCGAGCCGGCGGATGGATCTCTTCCAGAAAAATCCTTTGGCCGATCCGCTACCCGCTCTCCCGAGCACGTCCGAAACAGCGCCGGAGCTGATCCGTCCAGCGCTGTGCGTGCAGGCTCGGGAAGGCCGCCTGCACGTGTTTCTGCCGTATGCATCCAATCTCGCGGACTATCTCGAGCTGCTCGCCGCCGTCGAGGATACGTGCCAGCATCTGCACACACCGGTGTGGCTGGAGGGCTACCCTCCGCCTTCCGATCCACGGTTGCGATCATTCAGCATCACGCCCGATCCCGGCGTTCTGGAAGTAAACCTGCCGCCCGCGAGCAATTGGGACGAACTCGAACAGATCCACACACTGCTCTTCGAGGAAGCGCGCCGTAATCGGTTGACCGCTGAAAAATTCGCTTATGACGGCAGCCATCTCGCTACCGGCGGAGGAAGCCATGTCGTGATCGGTGGAGCGACCGTGCTGGATAGTCCGTTCCTGCGCCGTCCGGATCTGCTGCGCAGCATGCTGGCATTCTGGCAGAACCATCCATCGCTCTCGTATCTGTTTTCCGGCATGTATGTCGGCCCGACAAGCCAGTCTCCGCGCGTAGACGAGGCGCGCACGGATGCCTTGTACGAACTGGAGATCGCGTTCAGCAATTTGCCTGCGAACGACTGCCTGCCGGTCGTGGTGGATGGATTGTTCCGCGACCTGCTCGTCGATGTCACTGGAAACTCGCATCGCGCCGAGTTCTGCATCGACAAGCTCTATCCCCCGGAGGGTCGCGGGTTGCGCCTGGGCTTGCTCGAATTGCGTGCCTTCGAAATGGCTCCGCATGTCAGAATGGGTCTTGTGGAGATGCTGCTCATCCGCGCGTTGGTATGCATGTTTTGGAAACGTCCATTCGAGGGCGGCCTGGTCCGTTGGGGCACCGCGCTCCATGACCGTTTTATGCTGCCGCATTTTGTTCGGCGCGACTTTTCCGATGTGCTCACTCAGTTGCGCCGGTGTGACTACAATTTCGAGGAGGAGTGGTTTGCTGCGCAGCTGGAGTTTCGCTTTCCGAAGATCGGGTCGATCGCTGCAGAGGGGGTCGAACTCGAGTTGCGTCAGGCCCTCGAGCCTTGGAATGTTCTCGCGGAAGAGACTACTTCCGGCCGAGCGGTTCGCGCCGTGGACTCATCGTTCGAGCGGATTCAGGTAAAGGTGTCCGGGTTCACCACGGAATCCCGCTACGTAGTTGCATGCAATCGTCGAAGGGTGCCACTCTATTCTACCGGCAAGCGTTCTCCTGGTGAAGCAGGAGAGGCTGTCGCTGGCGTACGATATCGCGCCCGCCAGTTGTCGGCAGCGTTACATCCTACAATTCCCGTGCATGCGCCCCTGATCTTCGACATTATTGACCGCTGGAAAGAGCGTTCGATTGGCCGATGCGTCTACCATGTGGGATCACCCGACGGTCGCGCCTACACAGCCCGCCCAGTAGACGCAACCGAGGCCGCAGACCGCCGTCGGCAGCGCTTCCAAAAATCCGACCCTACGCCTGGGCTGATAGCGGGGCCGGAGGAAGAGACTAACCCGATCTTTCCCATGACTCTGGACCTGAGGTTGCCTCCGCCCGGAAAACAGACCCACATCGAGAAGCCGGGGCTTGTCCCATGACTGTGGATCTAAATCAAAACCCGCTCCATTACCGAGATGCCTATGACGAGTCATCGGCCGATGGCGTAACTCCTCGGCCGCATTGGGCACATCTGGTGGAGTCGTTGCAGGCGATCGGCCCCGAGGAACTGGGACGACGCTGGGCCCGTGCTGAGCGGCGCATTCGAGAGAACGGGATCACGTACAACGTTTACGGCGATCCACTCGGGGCAGGCCGGGCTTGGAAGATCGATATCGTTCCGTTACTGATTCCGGCGGACGAGTGGCGCTTCATCGAAGCGGGCATCATTCAGCGCGCCCAGTTGCTCAATCTGCTCATCGAGGATCTCTACGGGGAGCAGGATCTGGTGCTGCATGGCGACTTTCCTGCCGCTCTTCTCTATGCCAACCCTGCATTTCTCCGGCCGCTGGTGGGCGTGCGTGTTCCCGCGCACAGCTATCTGCATATGCTAGGAGTCGACCTAGCCCGTTCGCCCGACGGCCAGTGGTGGGTGCTGGCCGATCGCACGCAAGCGCCTTCGGGCAGTGGCTATGCGCTGGAGAACCGCACCATCGTCTCCGATGTTCTGCCCGATCTCTTCCGTACCTCGAACGTATTGCGACTCGCTCCGTTTTTCCGTGCGCAACGCGAAGCGCTCACCAACCTCGCCCAGCGCGACAATCCGCGAATCGTATTGCTTACCCCCGGACCCTTGAACGAGACTTACTTCGAACACTCATACATCGCGCGATATCTGGGATTCACTCTAGTCAAGGGAGCGGACCTGACGGTGCGCAAACGACGCGTGTATCTCAAGACCGTCGACGGACTGGAGCAAGTCGATGTGATCCTGCGTCGTGTGGACGATAGCTTTTGCGATCCTCTCGAACTGCGGGGTGATTCGCTTTTGGGCGTGCCCGGCCTCGTCGACGCTATCGTCGCTGGAAATGTGAAGGTCGCAAATGCACTGGGAAGCGGTCTGATTGAGACGGCCGCGATCATGCCCTTTCTACCCGGCCTGTGCACGCAATTGCTGGGCGAGAAGCTCAAACTTCCGTCTGTCGCCACTTGGTGGTGCGGGCAGAAATACGCGCTCGATTGGGTGCTCGACCATCTCGATTCCGTGGTGGTGAAACCGGCGTTTCCCTCACGCGGTATGGAACCGGTCTTTGGGGCCGAACTCGCGAACGCCGAGAAGGGCAAGTTTGCCGAGCAATTGCGGGCCCGCCCGCACGAGTATGTGGCGCAGGAGCAGGTCGCCTTGTCCACTGCGCCGGTGTGGGAAAACGGATGCCTCAACTCGCGCAGCGTGGTGCTGCGCACTTACGCGCTCAATACCGGCAAAGGGTGGATTGCGATTCCGGGAGGACTGGTACGTGTTGCCGAAGCGGAAGGATCGGTCGTCTCGATGCAGCGGGGCGGTCATAGCAAGGACGCATGGGTCCTGTGGGACGGCCCCGTCGATACGTTCAGTATGCTGCGCCCGCGGCACGAGCCGGTGGAGTTGCGCCGTGTCCCGCGGATTGTGCCTAGCAGTGTCGCCGACAATTGCTTCTGGTTGGGCCGGTATGTCGAGCGCGCCGAAAACATTGCCCGGATCTTGCGCGCCATGATCCCTCGCGTACGGCGCGCCGAGGAAGCGGAGCTTGTCTGCCTCGTCCGCCTGCACCGGTGCCTGGAGTCGCGGCACAGCAAGTTGCCCAAGCCTAAACACAGGCGGCCCACCTCGGTTGACCTGGAACAGGAAATGATCTCGCTGTTAAACGATGGCAAGCGGCCTGACAGTCTGGCTTCCACGCTGGCGGAGGTATTCCGGATTGGCGGCAATATTCGCGAGCGCTTGTCGGGCGATATGATATTTCTCATTGGCCAGTTGCGGGACTCAATTCAGATCGGGCATGGCACACCATTTCTCGAGTATCCGGCGATGCTGACCGATTGTCTGGAACTACTTTCTGCATTTTCCGGAATGGAGCGGGAAAACATCAACCGCGGATTGGGCTGGTTGTTCATGACCACTGGCCGGCGTCTCGAGCGCGCGATCTATCTGACCAGGCAACTGCGCGAGATCGCTACCCCTCTGACGGAGCAGGATTGGTCGCTTTTGGAATGCTTGCTCGAGGTTGCAGATAGCTCCATGACCTACCGGGCTCGGTACTACACAACCCTGCAGCCCTTAGCCGTGCTGGATGTGCTCTTGGCGGATGAGACGAATCCCCGCTCTTTGGAATTTCAACTGAGCCACCTCGCCGATCTCTATCAAAAGCTTCCTCGGCACCTTCCGGTTGACTTACATGCGATGCGGGCCGCGCTGGCATTGTTACACAGTTTCGATTTGCGAAAGTTGAAGTACCCATTGCCCGGTGCCGCGGCGACGAATGGTTCCGATGGGCTCCCCCGGCTTGCGAATTTCCTCCGGGAGCTGGAACGATTGCTGCCTTCCTGGTCGAACAACTTAACGAGCAGGTACTTTAGTCACGCTCGCACCTTGCCGATCACCATAGGCCAATGATCTTCTTAGGACAATGATCTATAGAATCGTTCACCGGACCACGTACAAATACAAATATCCCGTCTCGGTCGGAAACCACGTGGCGTGCCT
Organism: Terriglobales bacterium; assembly: GCA_050013295.1. Lineage (GTDB taxonomy): Bacteria > Acidobacteriota > Terriglobia > Terriglobales > Acidobacteriaceae > Acidiflorens. The sequence goes on along the minus strand of JBEKFN010000167.1, from coordinate 9,167 downwards.
GAAGCCGCGCGCTTTACCGCACCACCAGTTGGCGGAGAGCGAACTGCATATCCAGCCGCGCCCGGCAACGCGCACCGAGCGTGTCGACTTTTTTGGGAACCTTCTCTGCTTTTTCACCATTCAGGAGCCGCACAAGGAATTGGTGGTAGAGGCGCGGAGCAAAGTGATAATGGAGGGGAAGACGACACCTTGGCCGCAACTGCCGCTCCCTTGGGAAGAGGCAGCCAAATCGGTTCCCAACGATCACAGCCCAGCGGGGCTCGAAGCCTACCAGTTTGGATTTGAGTCGCCGCGCATCCGGGTACGGCCGGAGTTTGCCTCTTATGCGCTCCAGTCGTTTACGCCAGGGCGGCCAATGCCGGAGGCGCTTCTGGACCTGACCGCACGCATCCACAAGGACTTTCGCTTCGATTCGAAAGCGACCAGCGTTCGGACGCCAATCGAAGAGGTCTTCAAGAAACGGCGGGGCGTGTGCCAGGATTTCGCACACTTGCAAATCGCCTGCCTCCGCTCCCTGAACCTCGCGGCGCGCTATGTAAGCGGATACCTTCGAACCTATCCACCTCCCGGGCAGCCGAGGCTGGTGGGCGCCGACGCATCCCACGCCTGGGTGTCTGCTTATTGTCCGGGAGTCGGCTGGCTTGACATGGATCCCACGAACAACCTTGTCCCCACGAACGGCCACGTAACGCTCGCCTGGGGCCGGGACTACGGTGACGTAAGTCCTCTGCGCGGCTTAATCCTAGGCGGTGGATCGCATAAGCTCAAAGTCGCGGTTGACATGGAGCCGCTCGATTCCTAGCTCCGTGACCGTGTGATGTCAAGATTGCAAGTGGAGAGCCGGGCGTCCCCGCCGGCAAGCTGCCGAAGGACGGACGAGGACGCCCGTCGCTCCATGTTCATGCCTGCGGAGCTACGCCGCATTTTCCGCGATTTCATCCGTCCAGACTTTAAAGCTCTCCAGAGTATTTTGGCCGAACGTGGTCGCGATGGCGACATCGGCCGCGTCGCGGCCTCGCGCGATGAGCACTCGTCCAATCCTGGGCACGTTGTTCCGTGGATCGAACGTGTGCCAGGCGCCACCGAGATAGACTTCAATCCACGCTGCAAAATCCATTGGACCGTAAGGCGGCAGCGTCCCCATGTCGCCCAGGTAGCCGGTGCAGTAACGCGCCGGAATATTCATGCAGCGGCAGAGCGCGATAGCCAGGTGCGCGAAGTCGCGACAGACGCCCCCACCCTCGTTGAACGCCTCCCAAGCTGTCCGCGTGGGGCGCGCTTTCTGATAATCGAAAACGATATGGTTGTGGACAAAATCGCAGATCGCCTGGACGCGGGACCATCCCGGCGTCGACTGACCGAATCGCGACCACGCCTCCCATGACAGTAGATCGGTCTCGCAATAACGACTGCCCAACAGAAAGACCAGCGTATCTTCTGGCAAATCTTGTAAAGCGTGCTGTTGAGCGGAGGTCGTCACCACGTCGGTTTCTCCCGAGTCTCTAACCACCCCGGTGCTTGTCAGGCGAATCCTCCCGATGGGCGCCACAATCCGGGTGCACCAGTTTCCGAAGCCGTCCCGATACGCCGTGATTGCCGTTTCCGGATCGGTGGTCAGGCAATCGGGACTGACGAGATCGGAGGCGCGGAATGGCGCACTAACCAAGTTTCAACCGAACGGCCTCGTCCAAACAAGCAGTTATGGTAGCCACTCCGACCGCTGCCACAATCAGCTTCGCTGCTGCAACTTCCAGCCACGACCCTAACCCTATTCTACAGAGCTCGGATCCCGAGTCCGACAAAACTCGGTCCGCGGGCTACCGCTGCTTGCAAACTCCGCCACCAAGAGCTGACCTTCGGCGCGCGTACGTCGCTTGGGTGCCGAAACCTTCTGTTCCTCGCTCATCCGGCCACTTCAACATAGTCACTCGTCCTCGAACAGGTGTGTTGGTCAGACGCTTACGATCGAGCATCGTGCTGCTCTTCGCGTGCCGCGCTCAATCAGGTAAGCACGAATCACCGGTTCGTAACAATCTTTCGTGGTCTCCGCCTTCGGCTTGATCGTAAGCGTCAGAGAAGTGCACGATTGACAACGTCGTGGCTGCGTGTCGCGTGCTCCGCTGCTAGTGGTGGCCGAAGTTCGCGACCAACTGGGCCACGAGTGGCCGCCCTCCTCGCATTCGTTCAGTCGATAGACACACCGGTCCGGCTGCTCCCTAAAGTAATTGCCTTTCATTGCCGATAAGACTGGGTACCGGGCACAGCGTTGACCATCTGTCATGACATTGTTTTCGGAAGCATGGGAGGAGGTTTCTGGTCGCACTGGGGTAGGAAAGCGAACCATATTTTAGCTGCGATGGCCAGTGATGAATTGGCTAAGGGAAGGTCCAGAGTGAACCAGTCCAGAGTGAACCAGAGCCCTACTTTGGAGATCGGCAGTGGCGACGAAGCACGAGTTCTCTTGGTGGATGACGAACCATTGGTGCTCGAAGGGTTGCGACGTTCCGTCCACAGGGAGTTTGTCGCCGACCTGGCAAGCGGCGCCGAAGAAGGCTTGGCGAAGCTGAGAAGGGACGGGCCGTATCCAGTTGTGGTCTCGGATATGCGCATGCCGGGCATGGACGGAGCGGAGTTCTTGGCGGAGGTTCGCACCGTTTCTCCCGATTCGATCCGTGTGATGCTGACAGGTCTCAGCGACATGGAAATAGCCGTGAGAGCGGTGAACGAGGGACAAATTTTCCGGTTTCTCACGAAACCCGTGACCCCGGGAACACTCTTGGCCACGCTTCGTGAATGCGTCGCACAGTACCACGCCGCACGCCTCGAGAAGGGACAACTGAAGATCGCAATTGACGCATTAGAACAACTGGATTTGGGGACTCTCACTGCCTTGGCCCGTGCGATTGACGCGAAATCGGCGTGGACGGCGGGCCACTCCGAGCGGGTGACAAGTCTGGCTCTTAAGATGGGGCATGCCATGGGTCTGCCGGCCAAAAGTCTGGAGCTTATGCACCGCGGAGCGTTGTTGCATGACGTCGGAAAGATCGGTACGCCTCCGGCCGTTCTGGATAAGGTTGGCAGGCTCGACCCGGAGGAAATGCAGATTATGCGGGAGCACGTGAAAATTGGAGTTCGCATCCTCGAACCCATCCCCTGTTTCCGCGAAGCTCTGCCCATGGTTGCCCAACATCATGAATGGTTCGACGGTTCCGGTTACCCAGCAGGTCTGGCGGGGGAGAATATCAGTTTGCAGGCACGCATTATTGCGGTTGCAGATTGCTATGACGCTCTCGTCTCTGATCGACCCTACAGAAAAGGCCTTCCCAAGCGACAGGCCCTTGAGATGATGAGACAGAACTCGGGAACCCAATTTGACCCGATGATCATCGCGGTGTTTACGCGATGTTTATGCGATTGACCGCCGCTGGTCAGTCTGCCGTGAACAAGCGAACGTGCCAGGAAAATCTTGCCGCTTGCGCTATGGCTGCCCACCAACAAGGCCGCGACTATTGAGCGTAGGCCACTCCCACAAAATCAGGCACCGCCCCGAGTTCCATTCCGTCCCGATCTCGCGGTCAAGGGAGCACGAAAGGTACGACCGCATAGATGGCATTGCTCAAGTTGAAGCGGCCCAATGCCGACTATCTAAATGACGGCATACTGGTAGCCAGGTCGGGTAGAGCATCGTCCGTAAGGCCCGTTTCCCAGCCTGTCCTTGCCACGGTCTGCGTTTCTGCACGGACCAGGAGAGGGAGATTGAATTCCACTACCAACCTTACCCCGGAGCTTTTGACCACCAGCCTGGGACCGGCGGATGGTCTCCCGGGATATGCGCACCTTTTCAAGTCTGCCTTCGAGTGCTCTGCCGCGGGCATGCTGATTTTGAACGCTAACGGCCGGTGTGTCTCGGTCAACCAAGCCTTCTGCGACCTGATCGGCTATACCGCCGAAGAAATCCTGGTCAAACCCGATATCACTCATCCGGATGACGTCGCGGTAAGCGTGCAAACGCTGCGACGCTTGATCGGCGGAGAAGCAAAGAGCTGCCAGATAGAAAAGCGATATATCCATAAGAGTGGGCGACCGGTGTGGGTACGGCTGACGGCGACAGCGATCCCGCGAACCGATCAACAGCAGCCTGATTTGGCAATGGGGCTCGTCCAGGACATCGCCCATCAGAAGGCTGCAGAAAAAGCCCTGCAGCGAGGCGAGGCCCTGTTTCGGACTGTGGAAGAAGCTCTACAGCGTAGCGAGGCCGTGTTTCGGGCCATCGCCGAAAGTGCAGGAGAGCTGATTCTGATCGTCGATTACCCCGGCATGAAGACGCTCTACGCCAGCCCTACATACCACAAGCTTCTGGGATATTCGGTCGACGAACTTCAAGATCGCAACTGCCTGGCGTTGGTGCACCCTGACGATCTGCCCATCATTCGCCAGGCAACCGAAGAAGTGGTCCGGGAGGGAGCCAACCGGCTCAGCGCGGAAATGCGTTACCGTCACAAGAACGGCAATTGGTGTTGCGTGGAGGCTCGTGGCTGTGCCGTGCGGAGCAGTGGTGGCCGCCTGGAACGCATCGTCATGATCTCGCGCGTGATTGACGATCGAATCCTTGCCCAGCAGAAGCTGAAAGAGCGGGAAGAGAGACTTCAACTGCTGCTCGATTCCACAGCAGAGGCCATTTATGGCGTGGATATGAGCGGCAACTGTACGTTCTGCAACCAAGCTCTCTTGCGGATGCTCGGCTATCAGGATGCCCGTGACTTGCTGGGAAAAAACATGCACGAGGTCATTCACCACAGCCGTGCCGATGGATCCGCCTATCCGGTGGAGGAATGCTGCATCTTTCAGGCTTTCCGGACGAACAGCCTGATGCACGTCGATGACGAAGTCGTGTGGCGCGCCGACGGCACTTGTCTTCCCGTCGAATACTGGTCTCACCCGGTGAAACACGAGGGAAAGACTGTGGGCTGCATGGTGACGTTCGTGAATATCACGACGAGAAAGGCGACCCAGGAGGTTCTGCGCCGGGCGCATGAAGAAGCGCAGCTCTTCATCAACTCGGTGCCGTCGATTCTTATCGCAATCAGCCGAGATTCACGGATCAAACGCTGGAATTTGGCGGCGGCGCAGGTGTTTGGTCTGACCAGGGCCGAGGTGGCCGGAAAGCGCTTGGCGTGGTGCGGCATTCAGTGGGCGCGCTCGGATATGCCAGCCGAGATTGCTTCCTGGTGTGCCGACCGGGAGCCGAGACACATTGAGACGCTCCCGTATGTAATCAAGGGCGAGACGCGATTCCTGGGACTTACTTTGAAGTGGATCTGTGCACCGGAGCAAAGAGTCGATGAGTTGCTGATTATGGGCTCAGATGTGACAGAGCACGAGATTCTGGGACAACAGCTGCGGCAGGCACAGAAACTGGAGGCGATTGGGCAGTTGGCTGCTGGAATTGCGCACGAGATCAATACTCCCATTCAGTTCGTGGGTGATAACACCCGATTCTTGCAGGATTCATGGCCCTCGTTCCATGCCTTGTTCGGTATTACCCGAGAGATGCAGCAGGAAGCTACGCCGGGGCCGATTTCGCCACAGACGCTGCAGCGACTCGACGCCCTGGCTCAGGCGACGGACTTCGAATACCTGCAGACGGAGATTCCCCATGCCATCGAGCAGTCCCTGGAAGGCATTCAGCGGGTGAGCAAGATCGTACGTGCCATGAAGGAGTTTTCGCATCCCGGATCGGAAGAAAAGAAGCCCATTGACATCAACCAGACGATCGATACCACCATCACAGTAGCGCGCAATGAGTGGAAGTATGTTGCTGACGTGGAAACACGTTTTGCTTCCGACCTGCCTTTGGTGCTCTGCCACGCCGGCGAGTTCAACCAGGTGATTCTCAACCTCCTGATCAATGCTGCGCAGGCGATTGGGCTAGCCGTGGGAGACGGTTCTCAGGGTAAAGGAAAGATTGTGGTCTCCACCGTACGCGACCAGGACTCGGTCGAGATCTCCATTGCCGACACCGGAGTGGGAATACCAGAAGCCGTGCGCTCGCGGGTATTTGAGCCCTTCTTCACTACCAAACCAGTGGGGAAAGGGACGGGACAAGGATTGGCCCTAGCCCACACCGCCATCGTGAGACGCCACGGAGGAAAGATATGGTTCGACTCTGAACGGGGAAAGGGAACCACATTCTACATTCGCATCCCATTTGCTAAGTCGGCGGAAGGGTAATCGAAGGGTAATCATGGCAAAACGAATTTTGTTTGTCGATGACGAGCCCATGGTGCTGACCGGGCTGAAGCGCAGTCTGCGAATCATGCGCGCGGAATGGGAAATGGTTTTTGCGGCGGGCGGTGACGAAGCCCTGGCAGCCATGGACCGGCAGACCTTTGACATCATTGTTACTGACATGCGGATGCCGGGCATGGACGGAGCGCAGTTGCTGGAAGAAGTGCAGAAACGGTCGCCTCATACCTTGCGTATGGTGCTCTCGGGGCAATCGGATCGCGAGACCATTATGCGCTCGGTCAATCCGGCGCATCAGTTTGTCTCCAAGCCGTGCGAAGCCGAAGAGCTGAAGTCACGGCTGATCCGTGCTTTTGCTCTCAGAGATCTGCTGCAGAATCCGGGCCTGCGCGAGTTAGTAACGAGGCTGGATTGCCTGCCGAGTCTGCCGCAAGGTTACCTGCAACTGAACGAGGAGTTGCGCCGTCCCGAGCCCTCGCTGCAAAGGATCGACGAACTGATTGGCGCCGACATGGCCATGACCGCGAAGATCCTGAAGCTGGTGAACTCGGCCTTCTTTTGCTTACCTTGCGAAATCTCCAGTGCCTCGCACGCCGTCCAACTGCTCGGTCTGGACACGCTACGGACCTTGGTGCTAACGGCGCATGTATTCGAGCAATTTCAAAGCCGGTTGCTGACCGCGGACGATGTGCGGCAGATTTCGGACCACTCCCTGGCAGTTAGCAATAGTGCCAGGAAGATTGCGCTGTTCGAACACGCAGATCAGCACATCCAGAATGAGTCTTTCACCGCGGGCCTGTTGCATGATGCCGGCAAACTCATTCTGGCCTCCGCTCTGGGGGAGCAGTACGGGAAGGTGCTGGAGTATAGAGAGCAGGCCGACGTCGGGCTGTATGCGGCGGAGCGCGAACTGCTGGGCTGCAGCCATGCCCAAGTGGCGGCCTATTTGCTTGGCCTATGGGGACTGCCGAGCACGATTATCGAAGCAGTTGCCTGGCACCACGACCCTGCGGGTAGCTTGAGCGTGAAGTTTTCGCCACTGGCCGCGGTGCACGTGGCCAGCGCGTACCACGACGAAAAAAGCACCTCGCGGCTGCGGGACCGAACCCCGATCAACGCCGCCTTCCTCGCCGGAATCGGTTGCGCGGAACGAGAGCAGGCGTGGCGCAGCAAGCTCGATGCCGATGGGCAATCACACGATCAGAAAGAGGAACACCATGGCTGAAAAAATCCTTCTAGTGAACGACGATAACAACATCCTTGACGGCTATCGGCGCAGTTTGAGCCGCGAGTTTGTGATGGAGACTGCGATGGGCGGGGAGCAAGCCCTGAAACTCGATGCGGACAACGGACCCTACGCGGTCGTGGTTTCCGACATGCGCATGCCCGGCATGGATGGCATCCAGCTTTTGAGCAAAATCAAGGCCCAATCGCCGGATACCATCCGGGTCATGCTTACCGGCAACGCCGACACTGAAACGGCCATCAACGCCATCAACGAGGGCAGCATCTTCCGCTTCCTCAACAAGCCCTGCAGCAAGGAAATGATGGCGAAAACCCTGACTGCGGCCCTGGTGCAGTACCGTTTGGTTACGGCCGAAAAGCAACTCTTGGAACAAACGCTTAGCGGCAGCATTCAAGTGCTGACCGAAGTGCTCAGCCTGGTGAATCCCGCAGCTTTCAGCCGCGCCGAGCGCGCCCGCCGCTACATCCATCACATCGTAACCTCGATGAAGCTGCCCAACGTATGGCAGTACGAGGTCGCCGCCATGATGTCCCAGCTAGGTTGCGTCACGCTGCCTTCCGAAACGATCGAGGCCGTGTACAGCGGTGAGAAGCTCTCCGCGACCGAGCAGACACAATATGACGCCCATCCCAGTGTCGCCTATGATCTACTTTCGAAAATCCCCCGCCTGGAGCCCATTGCCTGGATGATCGAGCACCAGAACCGCCCCGTTCGCGAGGTCGACGAGACCGAGAAGAAAGACATGCGGCTAGGAGCGGAAATCCTCCGGCTGACCCTGGCTTATGAAAAACTGATCCACAAAGGGGTTTCGCGAACCGAAGCGGTACACACTCTGACTGGCCAAAACAAGAACTTCAGTCCGCAGTTCTTCGACGCCCTGGTGGAATTGGATCCGAACTCCGATGAAGGCGAAATACGACAGTGCCGGATCGAAGCGCTTGCGACCGGCATGATCATCCAACAGGATGTCCGTACCGGCGAGGGAGAGTTGCTCGTCTCCAAAGGTCAGGAGGTCACTTCGCCGCTCCTATCCAAGCTCAAGAACTTCCACGCACGGCGTGTGATCACCGGGGAAGTGACTGTCTCTATGCCCACGACCACGCTGGCGTTCGTGAAAGGCGCCTCGTAGACGCCCGCCTAGCTCGTGTGGGGACGGGGCTCCGCCCCGTCCAGGTTTGTGTAGGGACGGGCGCCCTCGCGAGCCTGTCCTGAGCTAAGCCCAAGGGTCCAAGCCGAGCGCACCGGGGTGGAGCAGCTCGGGCCCTTGCAGTCAGCGTCCCAGCCACTGGGCATCGACGTTCTTGGAAAACGCGGCGCAGAGTACACATTCCGGAGGAAAACGCTAAGAAGGCTTTTCTCCTACGGGCTTTACCTCCCCATCCAGTGGGAGCCGAATAAAGAAAGTGGTTCCCTTACCAACTTCGCTCGCGAACGTGAGTGTCCCCCCGTGCTTGTCCACCACCACTGAATGAGCAATGGCTAAACCCTGCCCGGTCCCGCGCCCGCTCTCTTTCGTCGTGAAGAAGGGATCGAAGATCTTGTCGCGGATATCTTCCGGGATGCCACCCCCCGTGTCGGCGATGGAGATTAAGACGGCGTCTTTTTCGAGCGCAGTCCGGACCCGGATGACGCCCTTCTGCCCGGTCCCGTTCACCGCGTCTCCAATGGCATGGGC
>JBEKFN010000166.1:0-9109 GCA_050013295.1 Terriglobales bacterium | reverse complement strand
ATCGCCGCTGAGCAGCTACGGCAGAGCCAGTAATATTCCGGCGTCATGGGATTGGACAATCTCAGAGTTGGGTCAGCTTCCAGTCGAAAGAGCGTCCCCTCCTCCAAATGGCGAAAGGCAGTCGAACACGAAGGGTTGGTACACTTGGCGACCATAACAGCGCTCCATCCGCAACAGCACACCATCCGCGCCAGTAGGTATTTCCCAGTCTTCTCCCCCATCCCACAGGGGTCTGTGACGTAGGGGGTACCTCAGTGTGACTGGACGCACAACGGTGCCGATTTTCTCGGGTAGAGTTGGGGTCAACCCTCTGCAACGTGCCGTGGTCAGCAGAGTCGCTACTCGGCACGCACAAATCCGGAACAAGATTCTAGGCTGCGAGAGCTGAACCTGCTTCCTCGCAATGGACCAGAAAATCCCGCCAGAGATTTTGAACCGGGAGGAATACGCGCTCGTAGGTCAAGCGGAAACGCACATCACATTTCCTTACAGTAGACCATGCATCTCGTTCAACGGTGTATACGCTAGCCTCGTTCATAGATTAACCCCCACGGTAACCATGCTATCAATGGCGAATTCGGCAGTCTGGTCAAGATTGCTCGGTTCTCCGAATAGATTGGCAACATCACTCACGGATTCGATGGTGCCAACTGTTTGCCACGGCTGCTATGCATTTCCACAGCGGCGGTCGCCCTATGCGAGTGCGGTACCATGATTCGCATGGAAGTCAACACTATCCAGTCGTTTCTCGATTACTTCAGCAAAATCCGTGAGCGCACGATGCGGGTTGTTGCCTCTATTCCACCCGACAAAATCGAATGGCGTGCGGCGGCAGATAAGTTTACGCTTGGCGACCTTGCCCGACATATTGCCGCAACCGAAAGAAACGTCTTTGCGGAGTGCGCGTGTGGTGGGCGTAACCGTTATGCGGGATGCGGACGCGAACTGGCAGAGGGCCGCGACGAGGTTGTGCGCTTCATGGAGCGGATGCACAGCGAATCGATGAAAATGCTGACGCAGTTAAGCGACGACCAATTGCAGCAGAAGTGCCAGTCGGCGGATGGAACCCCGATGACCACTTGGAAACTCTTGCGCTCGATGGTGGAGCACGAGGTTCACCATCGTGGTGAACTCTACGCATATCTCGGAGTGCTCGGTGTCAGTGTGCCGCCGCTCTACGGCCTTACCTCAGAACAATTGCGGGAGATCGCGGGGCACAGCTTATAAAATAAAATGCTTCCGTTTGTGGAGAAGGTCACGTGATCGCAAGAATTTGGCACGGGTATACGAAGCCTGAGCACGCCGATGCCTATGAGGCCATGCTGAAACCCGAACTTGTGCCCGGCATCAGCAAGGCGAAGGCTACAGGGGCAGCTACTTGCTCGAAATCCGGTCCTGCGACGGCACGGGACTGGGAGCTTTCAAGACAACTTTGCCTCGAAGGTTGTTAACATTTGGCGCAAGCGGGTAACTTCGCTCCGCTCTTCCATGCCCTCAGGAACAAGCTCGACTCCGTAACGGTATCCGTTGCGATTGCGCACTTCGCTTCGCACGCGAATGGGCTTGCCTGAATACGGAGGAGTGAACTCCACTTCGATCTCTTCGCCAAGTCCGAGTTCTGCACCCAGCAACAGACGCATGCCGCCTTCGCTCATTTCCATGCCGCGCCCCTCCCGGATCAGGGTCCTGTCTGGCTTGTGGATGACGGCTCGGACAGGGACATCTATTTTGTAGCGTGGCCAGCGACGTTCTTGCTCCACCGGCAAAGCAGCGGCATCGGTGATGGTAGGAGCCATGACGCCAGCTTATCGGTATTTCACGGTTTTTGAACGTAACGGAGGTAATTGTACCCGCGATCCCCGTGCGCTCGGTTAAGTCCCTAGGGTCGAAAATGGGCGCTGCCATTCATCACACGATTCCTCCCCGAATCGGGGACAGCCTATCATTCTGCTCCAAAAGCCGCGCCCGGTGCCGCGAGTCACTCCGGTCCTATACAATTGAGCCGCTATCAAACCACCGAGGGGGTAACAATGCCAAATCTAGAAAATGCGCTTCAGGAGCTTCGTGAGGAGCGCAGCCGGGTGCAGTTACAGGTAGAGACGTTAGACCAAGCAATTTCCGTGATCGAGTCCTTGAACGGCACCGGAGTATCCCGCAGGTCAAGCCGACCGTCCCGCATCGTATCGGCAGTTTCACGGCGCAGAATGGCGCAGGCGCAGCGAGCGAGATGGGCAAGAGTAAGAGCGAGGAATGTAGTTTCAATTGCATCGAGGCGAGTCAAGCGCACCATGTCGGCATCAGCCCGCAGAAAGATCGCGGCGGCACAAAAGGCACGGTGGGCAAAGGTGAAGGCGGGGAAGAAGTAGGATGCTTAGAAGCCAACGGAGCCTGCTGCGAGTATGCGGCAGGCTTTCATTTTCAACGCTCGCTCTATTCCCACATTGTAGTCGCAGAAGCTTAACGAAATGAGCAGGAGCTATTTGCCCGATCTGGATTAAAAGGGAGTCATGCACCGCGCCGGAAAGTCAGAGACCCGCTATTTCAATTTCACGAACAACAAGACGAAAATGGCCCACACCCCCACGGTTACCGGGAACTGAACCAATTGTGCGTCTCGCAGCGCACTTCCTCTTGGAACCAAAAACGTAAGCCCCAACATAGCCAACGCCGTGACTATCCCGAGGAGCAATTTGATTTTGAAGCCCATCGTAGTTTTACCTCGCTAGTCTTCCGACTAGCATCATCCTCGCAACGCCGGGAAAGTGCAAATCCTCCCGTCCCACGGCTCACAAATGGGTGTCGGTCGCCAATCCCATAGCAAACCGGGGTTTATTTATCGCCGCTTGCCTTTCGGTGGCGCAAACTCGATTCCGATCCACATACTTTTGTCCAGCGGCAACGAGTGTCAAGCAGAGCAGGACTCACGGAGCCAAGCAGACCGACAAACCCCAACCGCGAATCGAGGTTTTTCTATTTGTGATTAAATCATCTCTGTCTAGCGAGGTGTATGCCGTGGTGGAATGCGCTTTTAGCTTTTAGCTTTTAGCTTTTGGCTCTTAGCTCTTGGCTCTTGGCTAAAGGCCAAAGGCTAAGAGCGGGTTGGCTCCTCGTCTCTGTTCCTCCGTGGTGGGTTTTCTTTTCAACGAGTCATTACCATTCTTCCCCTTCCTTGGTGAGCTAAAGCGACAGAACAGGATCGCCGATAGAAAGAGTGCCCGAGGAACACTCTATGCTTCGACGATTGCCGCTGTTTCTTCTCGTCTGCCTCTGCACGGGCAGGTTGCAGGCGCAGAGCCTAGAGGGTATTGAGATCCACGGATTTGTCACGCAGGGCTTCCTCTTCAGTTCCAATAATAATTATTTAACCATGCAATCGAGCGCCGGCAGCCTGGCGTGGACCGACGGCGCCGTGAGCGTTTCAGATTCACTCACCGATAAATTGCGGGTCGGAATCCAGTTGCACATGTACCAACTGGGACAACTCGGCGGCCCGAATCTTCATCTCGATTGGGCGTCGGGAGACTACAGGGTCAACGATCATCTTGGATTTCGCGCCGGCAAGGTCAAGACCGTCATGGGTTTGTTCAACGATTCCCAGGATGTGGACTCCGTTTTCCTCTGGATACTCCTGCCGCAGAGTATTTACCCGATGGACAACAAGAGTTTTTTCCTGTCGCACGTGGGTGGTGAAGTGTACGGTCGTCTGCCCCTCGGTAGCCGCGCCGGAAAGCTGCATTATGACGGGTACGCGGGACAAGCCACCTTTGACTTGACTGGCGGATACGTCAAACAGGCGGCTGACGGTGGACTTGTGTTCACGACTGCTCCGGGAGGCAAGATCTACGGCGGCGATCTGCGCTGGGAGTCTCCTTTGACGGGGTTGACCGTTGGCTCCAGCGCACGTGTGCAAGCCTTGGACGGAACAGCGCCTGGGGGCAGCGTACACGTCGCTCCCACTTTCATAAGCACAGAATATGCCCAGTTCGAAAAAGGAAAATTCTACTGCGCGGGGGAATACAGGAGGTTTCCGCTCAATACGATTGTGACGATTGGACCGGCAGTGATTCCAGTTCCTCAGGATGCGCGCTCCTGGTACGCGATGGGGAGTTATAGGCTCTGGAAAAAGTTTCGGGTGGGAAGTTATTACAGCCACTACGTCAATAAAGCGCTGGACACGAGCCTGCCTGCAAATTACGCGAAAGACTGGGTGGTGTCCGGACGCTATGACTTTAATTCTTATTTTTACGGCAAGATCGAGGGGCACTTCCTGCATGGAAATGGACTCGGCTTCTACGAGAGCACCAACCCAAATGGCCTGAAGCCAAACTCGAACATGTTGGCAGCCAAGATCGGTTTCAGTTTCTAGATGCCCTATGCGTGTGTAGATATGAGAGACATGAGTAAAACTCGCTGGTTAATCCTGCTGGGTTTCCTCGCTTGCTGGTCCGCGGCCAGGGCACAGGATGTCGTGTTGGTGGCGAACAAGGGTGTGCAGATTTCGGGGATCAGAGATTCCGATTTGCGCGCCATATTTACGGGAGAGAAAACCAGATTCGCGGACGGCTCCCATGCCGTGCCGGTCACTTTGAAGGGTGGGCCGGCGCACGAAGTCTTCTTGAAAAACCACGTTCGCGAAGACCCTGACGAATTCCGCGCGCAATGGCGCAAGGCGGTATTTACCGGACAGGGCGCCATGCCTAAAACCTTCGATTCCGAAGCCGCCCTGATCGAATACGTAGCCGTCACTCCCGGCGCTCTCGGGTACGTGAGCCGGATTTCGCCGCAAGGCCATGACAACGTGAAGTGCCTCCCCGTCGTGAAGTAGTACACTGCTTGCCGTGGGCCTGCTGGACAAGTGGTCCCAGGCTAGCGTATCTATCTGGCGAAAAACCCAGCCCAAGCGGAACTCGGACGCAGCACACTTGAGAATCAGGGCGATTTGTTCGGCTAGTTCAGTCGCGGGCGCCGACTTCTTCTTTTTCCCTGGCGGCGTAGTGAGACTCGACGTAGTCGTCGAGAATCTTGATGAATTCGGCTACGATCTTGTCGCCTTTGAGAGTGGTGAACAGGCGGCCGTCCACGTAGACGGGGGCTTTCGGTTCTTCGGCGGTCCCTGGCAGAGAAATTCCGAGGCTGGCGTGCTTCGATTCGCCCGGACCATTGACCACGCAGCCCATCACCGCGACTTTCATTTCTTCTACGCCGGTGTGAGTCTGTTTCCAGACCGGCATCTGGTCGCGCAGGTATGTTTGGATCTGCTCGGCCATTTCCTGGAAGAAGGTGCTGGTGGTGCGGCCGCAGCCGGGGCAGGCGGTGACTTGCGGGGTGAAGCTGCGAATGCCGAGCGACTGTAGAATTTGCTGCGCCACACGGACTTCTTCGGTGCGATCTCCTCCAGGAGCGGGAGTGAGCGAAACCCGGATCGTGTCGCCGATGCCTTCCTGCAGCAGCACGGCCATGGCCGCGCTCGAGGCCACGATGCCTTTGGCTCCCATACCAGCTTCGGTTAGTCCCAGGTGCAGCGGGTACTCGCAGCGCGCGGCGAGGATGCGATAGACGTCAATTAGATCCTGCACCCCGCTGACTTTCGCGCTGAGGATGATCTGGTCGGGCCGCAGACCGTGGCGCTCGGCCAGCTTCGCCGAACTGAGAGCGCTTACGACGATCGCTTCCATGGTGACCTCGCGGGCGTCTTTCGGCTCCGGCAGGCGCGAGTTCTCGTCCATCATCTTCGTCAGCAATGCTTGATCTAGCGATCCCCAGTTCACGCCGATGCGCACCGGCTTTTGGTGTTTCGCGGCGACCTCAATCATGGTGCGGAAGTTGTCGTCGTTTTTGCGCCCGATGCTGGCATTGCCGGGATTAATGCGGTATTTGGCGAGACCCTCGGCGCAGCCGGGATATTTGGTCAAGAGGAGATGTCCGTTGTAATGGAAGTCGCCGACGATGGGCACGCGTAAGCCCTGCTTTTCGAGCCCTTCGACGATGTGGGGGATGGCCTTGGCGGCATCGTCATTGTTGACGGTGACGCGCACGACTTCGCTGCCAGCCCTTGCCAGGGCAGCCACTTGCTGGATGGTGCCCGGTATATCGGCAGTGTCGGTGTTGGTCATGGACTGCACCATAACTGGTGCATTGCTGCCCACGCGGACTCCGCCAATCGAGGCGGCGAAAGTTTTTCTGCGCTTAATTTCAGCCATAACAATATTCTATCTTAGCCCCTCGGGAGTTGAGATGAGGGAAGTGGTGGGTCAGCCCTCTGGTCACCGCCTGGAACTACTGTTGCAGCAAGATCGATACCGTTCCATCCGTCAAGTTCGCCACGGCGAGATCGAGCTTGCCATCGCCGTTGAAATCCGCCGCCACGATTTGGTACGGGCCCTGTCCTACCGCATAAGGCGAACCTGATGCCTGCGTGAACGTCCCATCGCCGTTGCCAAGCAGAAGCGTGATGGTACCATCCCCATAGTTTGCGACCGCAAGGTCCAGCTTCCCATCGTTGTTGAAATCTCCGGCTACGATCGCGTACGGAGCATTTCCTACCGGAATCGTTCTTGGCGTCCCAAACGTTCCATCGCCATTCCCCGGCAGGATAATCACCGCGTTGCCGACGGAATCGGCCACCGCGAGATCCAGCTTCCCATCACCGTTAAAGTCGGCTGTCACGATCGCGGAGAGGCTCTGCCCGAGGGAAATCGGCGAACCACTCGCCTGTGTGAATGTCCCATCGCCGTTCCCAAGCGAAACAGCTACTCCCGAAAAACCCGGAGGTGCGCCCAGACCGTTCGCCACAGCCGCATCCAGCTTTCCGTCGGCATTAAAATCCCCCACCGCCACGCCCATCGGGAAACCCCCGGCGAAGGAGGTGGTGTAGAGGTCCCCCGCCGTGTTGAACGCCCCTTTCCCGTATCCCAGAACAACGGGCGACACGCCCAATACCTGGCTCGTAATGGCAAGATCGAGGTTCCCATCCGCATTGAAATCCGCTGGTTCTACGGCGGATATCGGCATGCTCAACGCGTTCGCGAACGCCGCCGATGAAGTGGCGAAGGTTCCATCTCCGTGCCCCAGCAGGATCACCGCAGCCTCATTGTTGTACTCCCCGACCGCCAGTCCCAGATGACCATTGTCGTTGAAATCGCCCACGGCGATCGGCCCGACATAGGGTGAGGCAAAGTCGTCGTAGGGCGGGCTCGGCACTCGCATTGGAGAGCCTGCCGCTGGCGCAAATGTGCCGTCGCCGTTTCCGAGGAACGTGTACACCTTAACGTTGGCCGAGATGGCCAAGTCGGCCTTACCATCCTCATTGAAATCGCCAGTCGTGATCCCAAACGCCTCAGGAATTTGAAGCGGCGAATTCGCCGCCGGGGCGAAAACAACTGTGGCTTCTGGCGCGGCGACCTGGAAGTAGACCACGTTCGACGGACCGCCGCCCGGCCCCGGATTCACCACCGTCACCGCGGCCGTTCCCGCATCAGCAACGTCCGCCGCCGGAACCATCGCGGTGAGATGCTCGGCGTTCACAAACGTTGTCGCCAGCGCCGCGCTATTAAATTTCACCGTCGCGCCAGAAGCGAATCCCGTCCCGCTCACACTCAGGGTAAACGCCGGATTCCCCGGTGAAACCGCTGTCGGCACCAGCGGCTGATTCAAGAATGGGACTGGATTCCCGGCCGCGCCAGTCGGTTCGATTTGGACACTCAAGGCACCGTTGATCGCAAGCCCGCCGGCCGCGTCCGTTACCGTGACCTCGAAATACCACGTTCCGCCGCCGGTGGGCGTTCCGCTGATGGTCCCCGTGTTCGGGTTCATCGTCAATCCGTCAGGCACCGCCCCGCCCACCTGGTATCCGGTGATGATGGGCCCGTCGTACACACTCCATTGAAACGGAGGGGTGCCACCGGTGAGCGTGATGGATTGGCTGTACGACGCGCCCACCGATCCGTTCGCAAGCGTCTGAAATGGAATCTGAGGGTACGGGTTCACTGTAATTGCGACCGAAGCCTTCTTCGTCTGGTCGGCTGCTGACGTCGCCGTCACCGTCGCCTGTTGTGCGCTAGTAAGACTGGTCGTCGGGGAATTATAGGTAACCGATGGCCCCGTCGAATTGCTGAGCGAACCCGGGCCGGTCAGCGTCCACGATACCCCTTTGGAAGACGTGTCATTCGTCACGGTTGCCGTGACCGCGACCGTCTGGCTCTGATCAATTGCCTGCGGAGAGGAAGGGGATAAGCTCACTGAGATCGGCGGTGACAAACTCCCACACCCGCCCATAAGCGCCGCCATCGCCACGGCGAACAGCGCGACACCGCAAGAGCACAGTCGGGACATTGCCCTTCCACAGTATTTTCTTAGGTAGGGAAGTATGGCACACGTTCTCTTACTCAGCCGGATATTGCGGTGATCACGTGCACATACTCCCGTGATTATGATCACGCCATGGTGCCCTCTCAATTCGCGCTTAAAATCGCCGCGGAAGGCGTTGGTTCGTTCAATCCTCCGCCTTTAAGTCGGCCATCAAGTCAGCAACATTGCGGAACGAAGGCAGTTTCCCATGGCGCGCTTCGTGCATCGCCGCAGCAGTCGCGGCGTTCGGAGGCAGTGAACAGTCTGCCGATTTCCGAGAAACTGCAGATCCCTCACTTCGTTCGGGATGACAACCTCTTTGAGTTTTCCAACCAGTCTCTCCGCACGCAATTCGGCTACGGCATCCGCGTGAGCCCTGGCAGTGTTTTGACCAGGTCGTTGTAGATCACCATCACGGCAAAGAGCACCAGAAAGACGAAGGCCGCCTGGTAGATGCGTTCTTTGATGGGCAGGCTGATCTCCTTCTGCATGAGGCCCTCGATGAAAAGCAGCAGGATCACGCCGCCGTCGAGGATGGGAATCGGCAGCAGGTTCATGATTCCCAGGTTCAAGCTAATGGCGGCGGTGATCAAGAGCAGTGGCGTCCAGCCTTCCTCGCGTGCGGCCGCGCCCACCGCGCTGCCGATTCCGATTGGACCATCGACCTGACGCATGGAAACTTTCCGCTGCACCATCTTTTGCAACAACTCGAGAATCAGGAAAGAGCTCTTCTTGTTATCCGACAGCGAGCGACCCAGCGCCT
>JBEKFN010000165.1:0-9118 GCA_050013295.1 Terriglobales bacterium | reverse complement strand
CGCTGGTGGTGGGATCGAATTCGATCAAGGCGTCCTATGGCGGGGACACAAACGACAACAGCAGCACGTCGACGACCCTGACGCAGACGGTAAACAAAACGAACACGACCGTCACGCTGGCTTCGTCTGCGAACCCATCGGCATTTGGGGCCTCGGTGACGTTCACGGCCACGGTGACGCCCACGACAGCGACCGGAACGGTGACGTTCACGAATGGAAGCACGACGCTGGGAACGGGCACGATCAGTGCGGGGAAAGCAACCTTCAGCATCTCGACGCTGGTGGTGGGATCGGATTCGATCACGGCTTCCTATGGCGGGGACACGAACGACAACAGCAGCACGTCGACGACCCTGACGCAGACGGTAAACAAAACGAACACGACCGTCACGCTAGCTTCGTCTGCGAATCCATCGGCGTTGGGGGCCTCGGTGACGTTCACGGCCACGGTAACGCCCACCACGGCGACGGGTACCGTGACGTTCACGGATGGAAGCACGACGCTGGGAACGGGCACAATTAATGCGGGGAAAGCAACCTTCAGCATCTCGACGCTGGCGGTGGGATCGAACTCGATCGCGGCTTTCTATGGCGGGGACACCAACGACAACAGCAGCACGTCGACGGTGCTAACGCAAACGATAAACTCAGCCCCACAAGTAGTCACCACGTCACTCCCTGCCGGAACCGCAGGTACATCTTACTCGGCCACTTTGGCGGCCACCGGAGGTACCTCGCCTTACCGCTGGTCGATAAGCTCCGGCAGTTTGCCCGCCGGACTATCGCTGAACGCCAATACGGGTGCGATTACTGGCACGCCCACGGTAGCAGGCACGAGCAACTTCACGGTGCAGGTGACCGACGCCAACAACCTAAGCGCATCCCAGCCGCTGAGCATTGTGGTCGCTGCGGTCATCACCGCTCTCAGTCCGGTATTTGGTCCGGTGGGCACCAATGTAACGATCAGCGGTTTAGGGTTCGGAACTACTCCGGGGACGGTTGCTTTTAACGGGGTGGCCGCCACGACGATCACGAGTTGGGGTGCGACGTCGATTGTGTCCGCGGTGCCGACGGGCGCGGGCACGGGCAATGTAGTGGTGACGGTGGGAGGAGTATCCAGCAACGGAATCACCTTTACGACCACCACCGGAATCACCCAAGCGAACCTCAATACCAGCCGCTACCAGCACAGTGCGACGACCTTGAACAATTGGCAGATATTAGTGGTTGGTGGCGTCAATTGCCCCACATCGGGCTCGTGCACTTACTTGAACAGCGCAGAACTGTACAATCCGGGCTCCAGCGCATTTACCAACACAGGGACAATGGCCACTGCTCGCTCTGCTCCGGCTGTGCTATTGAGTACGGGGAAGGTGTTCGTGGCGGGCGGCTACAGCTGTGACGGTTCAGGAAACTGCTCATCCTTGATCAGCGCCGAGATTTACGATCCGACCGCCGGCACCTTCAGCAGCGCGGGGACGATGACGGTGGCCCGGAGCGGCCACACGATGACCGTCCTCGGCAATGGGACAGTACTGATTGCGGGCGGCGAAAACTGCACTTCGGCCACGTCTTGCAGTGCTTTGTCCGGCGCGGAGATTTACGATCCTACCGCCGGAACCTTTACGCCCACATCGAATGGCATGAGCGCTCCGCGCTTCGGCGCGAGTGCGGTTCTGCTGAATTCAGGGTCGGTGCTGATTGCCGGAGGTTTTGACGGGACCAATCTGCCGGCAGCGGCGGAAATTTACAGTCCAGCGTCCGGCGGGTTCACCGGGGCGGGCCCAAGCCTTAACGTTCCTCGTTTTGATGCCTCGGCCACTCTGCTGAATAACGGCCGCGTCCTGGTGGCGGGCGGTTCGACTTGCAGCCTCCCGGGCTGCCCGACCAACGCCGCAGAGATCTATGACCCCGTGGCCAGCACATTCAGCATCGTCACAGGCGGTATGATCGTTCCTCGGTTCAATCACACCGCCACCTTGCTCACCAATGGCGACGTCGTCGTCGCGGGGGGCTACAGTTCGTGCGGGTCCTCTTGCAGCGCGGAGGCCAGCACCGAATTATTCGATCCGGTCGCGGGCGCATTCACCTCGGGTTTACCGGAGGCGACCGGCCTGGCAAGCCATACTGGAACTCTGGTGGCCAACGGCAACGTGTTGTTGATTGGCGGTATCAACGCGGGAGTGACTGTGGCCAGCGACGAATTGTATCAACCCAGCAGTTTGACGCCGCCCGGTCTGGGATCCATCACGGTCGCGCCCGCGAGTTCGTCCCTCATGCCGGGACAGTCGGAGCCCTTGGTCGCTACCGGCACGTTCAATGACAGCAGCACCCAGACCCTGCAGTCGGTCATTTGGAGTTCGTCGAATCCTTCGGTTGCGACGATCAGCAATTCAGCGGGCAGCGCGGGCATTGTGAATGCCCTAGCCGCGGGCGCCACTGCGCTGACGGCAACTGCCGGAGGGGTGAGCGGTTCCGCCTCCCTGAATGTGATCATCCTAGCGAGCACAACAGTCACGCTAACTTCGTCTGCAAACCCGTCCGCATATGGTTCGCCGGTGACGTTCACGGCCACGGTGACGCCGGCGACGGCGACCGGCACGGTGACGTTCACGGACGGAAGCACGACGCTGGGAACGGGCACGATCGGCAGCGGAACCGCGACTTACAGCACATCCGCGCTGGCGGTGGGCTCACAATCGATCACGGCTTCCTACGGCGGCGACACAAACGACAGCGGCAGCACGTCGACGACCCTGACGCAGACGGTAAGTAAAACTAACACGACCGTCACGCTCGCTTCGTCTGCGAACCCGTCGGTCTATGGGTCGCCGGTTACGTTCACGGCGACGGTGACGCCGGGGACGGCGACCGGCACGGTGACGTTCACGGATGGAACCACGACGCTCGGAACGGGCACGATCAGCGGCGGAACCGCGACTTACAGCACATCTGCGCTGGCGGTGGGATCGAATTCGATCACGGCTTCCTACGGCGGGGACACAAACGACAGCGGCGGCACGTCCTCGGTGCTAACGCAAACGATAAACTCAACCCCACAAGTAATTACCACGTCGCTGTCTGCCGGGATGCTAGATACATCTTACTCGGCCACGTTGGCGGCCAGCGGAGGTACCACGCCTTACAGCTGGTCGATAAGCTCCGGCAGTTTGCCCGAGGGGTTATCGCTGAATGCCAGCACGGGTGCCATTACCGGAATACCCACGGTAGAAAGCACGAGCAACTTCACGGTGGATGTGACGGACGCAAATAACATAAGCGCAACGCAGCCGCTCAGCATCGCTGTAACGCCCATTCTGACGTACTCGGCCAGAACGGATGATTGCGTCAATGGCACCCAGTCAGGATGCATTTCCGGCAAAACCTCGGGCGAAGCGGGCGCGACCTTGCTTTTTCAGGAAGGTGTAAGCGACCCGATCCCGATCGGATTTGCGCCCACGACTATTACTTCCGGCTCGTGCCCTTCCGGATGGACGCCTTCGAGCTATCCCGCATACTGCCCGAGTCCGATGAACTCGACCGCGACGGATCCGGATTTCGGCTCGTATCTGGTGATGGTGACGGACGACAACACTAACGCGCATAATTCAGCCGCGCCTTATACAGCGGCGTGGCACATGGGTTCTGATGGCAACTGGGATGCCTTCTCCTGGGACGAGACGTTGTTGCTGGCAAAGAATTCCGGGGCCGGGGCGACGGTCTTCAACCTTAACCCAGCAGCCATCCATGCCCAAACGTGTGCCGCCGCGCCGGGATGCGTGAATTCAAGTGGAATCTACACCGCCCTCAGCGGCGCTGGAGACTCGACGCACCTAGCCCACGGAGGCTCTTGGTCATTCAGCCGGGTGACTTCGGAGCCCAATGTCCTTTACGAGATGTCGAACGTGCCAACTCAAGTGAATCAGCTCGTAATTACGAGCTCAATTACAAGCCCAGGCACCGGGAGTCTTAGCCGAAGCGTCTATGTCGATTTCACCTCCGACACACCGGTGCCTTGCAGTGTGATGGAAAGCGCCGCGCCGGGCAACCCCACCACCTATGCAGCGACTTGGACTGGGAGCTTCCAGGTTGCGGATGATGGTACGGTCTCTTACGGGATGACCGGAGGCTATAACTGGGCAGCATCATGGACGGTGACGCCGATCGACACTTTCATCCTGCCGACCGCTGGCAACGCGGGCAAGTACGGATTCCAAGCTACGGCCATTAGCGGCACGGGAATAACTGGCACGTCGGAACCTAGCTGGTGCCAGACTGCGGGCTGCACAGTGACCGATGGCGGCGTGATCTGGACAAATATCGGCAAGCTGGCCGGGCAAGCTCCGGGATTCGACATGGTGATCTATCGCCCAGCGAGTACGTCGGCGCCGGGTTGCACGCGGATCAACACCCGGCTGGGGAAGATTTACCGCGGCACGGGAAACTCCGCGCCCGCCGGGTACATGACCACCAATGACGAAGTGGCCTGCACGCGAGCGGGAACCTGGCCGACGGTCCCCTGCACCCTGCCCGACCGCTTCACCTTGCACGAAGTGGAGCAGGGTGAGAATGGTCAATATGTGGAATTCTCTCCGACCGGCGGTGAAGCGGCGAATCCTCCGGGGAGTTGGAACTCCGGAACGCTCAGCTGCCAAGCATCCAATACCAGTTGGCGGGGAGCGTATTCGCCGGCCAACGCTTACGTCGCTAAGAACATCGTCAGTTACTCGGGTTATTACTACACTGCCCTGACCACCGTCCCCTCGGGCAATGGGCACGCGCCCTCCGGCACAACGTCTTCTAACACTTATTGGAGTAACACGGAGTCCTACTGCAACAGCTATTTCTTCGACACCACGAGCACCCTGGTGGCTCCGCTTACGGATTGGGTGCATGGCTCGGGACATTCCGCCGCCGGCTACCTGCACAAGTATTACGGGTCTTACTATCGGTCAATGCTGTATTCGCAGCCGGTGATCGACGGAGTTCTCAATCCTGACACGCCAATGCTGCTCGCCCCCCTGCCCTGTGACGATCATGGCACCTACCAGAACTCCGGCACAAGCGATCTCACGCCTATTTTCACGGCGACCACCGACGTTCCGGCATGGCCTACCCGCTACGACGTCGCGAATGGCGCGTGCTACGACGAAATTTGCGCTTTCAACTCGGACGGGAGTGGGCTGACCTACCGCTTCGGCCATACCTACAACACCGGCTCGAGCTCCTACTTCTCGATTCAGAACAACATCGGGGTGAACTCGCCAGCGGGTGACTTGATCGCCTTTGGCACGGACATGATGGGGGTGCGCGGCTCGAACGCAGCGGCGAACACGGCCTGCAACAACCTGCGCGGCCAGTATCAACCCTCGGTGAGCGGCACAGTCACCTATCAGGACTACGTGTACCCGATCACGCAAAATAGCGACAACAATATTTTCCAGGCGACCGGCTGCGGGACAGACACCACGGGGGCAACCTGCACCGAAGGCAAGTCTCTGCCGAATTGGGATAGTGCCTGCGGCACCTTGAACTCGACCTGCACGGACGGCGGCGTGACCTGGACGAATGAAGGGCCGAACACTTGCCGGGGCGACATCGTGATCCTGGATGCGTTATCGGCGCACGCAACGCCGTAAGAATATCTAACAAAGCCCGTCCGCTTGGACCATCTTGGGAACTGGACCGCAACGAGACAGATGCGGAGGGTTGCATTTTCGTGCAACTGTCGCAAAAACTAACATCTTGACAGCGGGTTAAGAAGGCAGTTAAATGTTTGCAGTTAGAAGAGTCCGCGTAAGTTAGATCCCCCGATATTCCCCTCCGCAGGTTGTTCTCTAAATTGCTGAATGTAAAGGGAGTACGGTATGATCAATAGCAGGGGAAAGTGGTGGCTAGCAGCGGTCGTGCTTTGTTGTCTGGCACCCGCCACGTTTGCTCATGATGGTCGATGCGATCGGCACGGTTGGGATTGGAACTGGGACAAGGATAAGCATTGTGCGAAGACGGCGTCGGTGCCGGAGGGCGGCTCGACTGCGATCTACCTTCTCGGAGCCGGACTCACATGCTTCGGGGCCATGTTCCTCCGGTCGAAGCTGGCAAAGCCCACGCAATCGTAACTTCAGCCGGCAAAAATGGGGCCACTTTGCGAGCATGCATGCTCGCAAAGTAGGACCTGTTTTTGTGTCTATTTGCCAGGTCGACCGGCAATCAGGGCGCTGACGGTTGATCGCCAAGCTGTGACTTGGTCGGGCCCATCGCCCATATTTCACCCGCCCTTGCTTGCAACGCATCGAGGCTACACAAAACTCGACTTCGTTGAGCAATTTCTCTGATACATCGGCAGAGCAATCAATCAATCGAGATTACATTTATCTATGTCAATGTGGCCACGACCTTGTTGCTACTTTGTCACGGCAAATTGGCGCGACGCCGAAAAGCAAAGACCTTGGGCGAGACACTGTGCGTCGATGGTTGCCAAACCGAACGACGGCCAGCGCGACTTCAGATCAACCGCAGATCGCAGCGTTCGCTAGTGACGGTCGACTGACCAGAATGTCGGCGATGCGTTCGCCTGCGTGTCCATCCCAAAGCGGCGGCACAGCTCCTTTCTTTGCTTTGCCGCCGAGCACTCGCGACAATTCCCTGCGCAGCTTTTCCCGATCTCGGCCTACCAGAACATTGGTCCCGATAGAAACCGTAATCGGGCGCTCGGTATTCTCGCGTAGGGTGAGACAAGGGACGCCAAGGTAGGTGGTCTCTTCCTGAATACCTCCAGAATCGGTGATCACCACGGTTGCGCGCGATTGCAATCCCAGAAAATCCACATAGGGGAGAGGGGCGAGCACGCGCAGTTGCCCGGCATCCAATCCAAAATCGGCAATTCGTTTACGCGTTCGTGGATGGGCGGGAAACACGACCGCCAAATCCCGGTTCACCTCGAGCAGCGACTCCAGGATTCCCTTCAGCGTCACGCTATCATCGACGTTGGCCGGCCGGTGCAGTGTGACCAAGGCATAGCGCTCAGGCAGACCATCTGTCTTAGTCGTTTGGGTCAACGTCTTGCGCGCCGCTGGCAAAAGGCGCACCAGCGAGTCGATCATCACGTTGCCGACGCGGAAGATCTTCTCCGCGGGAATTCCCTCTCGCCGAAGATTCTCATCCCCGTCCTCCGAAGGAGTGAACAACAAGTCGGCAAGCTGATCGGTCACCAGGCGGTTAATCTCCTCCGGCATCGTGCGATCGAACGAGCGCAGTCCAGCTTCAACGTGGCCGATTTGAACGCCCAGCTTGGAACAAACCAGTGCGGTTGCGACGGTCGAATTCACATCCCCATACACGAGCACGATATCCGGCTGGCGTTCGACCACGAGCGGTTCCAGACGGATCATGATCTCGGCCGTCTGCTTCGCATGCGTGCCCGAACCGACCGCCAGGTTCACTTCAGGCGGCGGTATGCCCAGTTGCTGGAAGAACACATCCGACATATTGACGTCATAGTGCTGGCCGGTGTGGATGAGAGTCTGCACCATATTCTCCCGCTGCTTCAGGGCATTCAGGACCGGAGCGACCTTCATAAAGTTAGGGCGCGCTCCCACGATGTGAAATATGTTCACAGATTCTCCAGTAACTAGACCATCCCGCTTCATCTATTCAGGCAATGGCGCAGGATGCCTCAACTGCATTCGAAACTCAGTTCGCCGCAGGATCCATAGCAGCACTACCACAGCAACGACCCCAATACCAAAGAAAACGATCCCTCCATTGTGATGGAGCTTCCCGCTGAGAAACCCAGGGTCCACTCGAGTTGCAAGCTCTACAATCGTGAAGATGCGAAGTCCGTTTTTTGCGACAGACAGCGGAATCGCCGCCACAACGAGCAGAGCTTTCCGCCACCATGAGCGCAGAAAAAGATGAGCCAAAACCATGGTGGTGACGACCAGCATTAGACTGGAGCGAATACTGCTGCACTCGCGTGCAACTTCGATGTCCAGTCCAGGAATGGACAGCATGATTCCATCCTGCGCCACCGGAACCCCAACCGCCCGAAACATGATTCGCGCCGCTACCGCAGACTGCTGTTGCAAAAACTCGACGATCCAGTTCAAAGCGAACTCGGGGATGGGGACTACCAAGAAGAGGAAGCAGAGAGGAAACAGAAACGACTGAAAAGTTCTTGCTCCAAAACAAAACAGGACCGCGGCAATCCACCAGGTCACGAGGGCAAACATGCCGAGCGACAGCCGGACATCGTCGACCGTGGCAGCCATCCCCCACCTCGCATAACCACCGATCAGCAACGCCAGAACCAGCAGCGCCGCTCCGATGCGAGGGCTCGGCTGCGGATCGATTCGGAGCGCTTTCGAATCCCGGTGTTCCGAATCGAAGTAAATGAGCGCCACACTCAGGGGGAGAATCAAAAGGATGTGGTTGTAGGCATTGTTCGCCAGCGCCAGCCGCAGCGTCATGACCAGAGAATGCCACCAGAACAAGATCGACACAGCGCACAGAAAAGCGAAGGGCGGAACTCGATTTCGTGTCGTCATGTTACGTCTTGCGTTCCGGTTTAAAATTTCCATTACTGCCTAATGCCGGCCGTTGCCGGGTTCGGACTCTAATTTCAATCTAACACTTGCGAACATGTTTCGTTTTACAGATCACCACGCTGCACATCGGTGGCGAGTGCTTCCCTTCCTGGGAGCCTGCTGCTGCCACTGCAGCGAGTCCCCGTTCTGCAGCTTCGGCGTTCTACCCCCGCGCCGCGGTTCGACTGAAGTATTCGACACAACATGATGGTAGTTTCGTTGATAGCAAACGACTTGTTGGCTTCGTTTCGCAAATCAAAAATCTCCCTGGCCTCCTCCACCATCGAATGCCCATGATGGGCAGCACGGACCCCTGAAGGGCCGGTACTTCGGTCCACTCCGCTTCGAACAGTTCCAGACATCCGCCGATAGGGATATTTACTTGACGCCACCAGGCCCAAGATATAGTGTTTTGCGGGCATGAGCGAGGATTATCCGCGGACTTTGCTGGAGTTGGAGCAGCGCTTCAGCGGCGATGAGGCCTGCGCCGGCTATCTTGCCTCGGTGCGCTGGCCCGCCGGGTGGGTGTGTCC
>JBEKFN010000164.1:0-10519 GCA_050013295.1 Terriglobales bacterium | reverse complement strand
TCGCCATGACTGAAGAAGAAAACGGACACTTCCTGCACGCCGCTCGCGTTGCCGTGCGCGTGCCCTCGGTCATCCGTCTGCTGGAGTATCGCCGGATCCCGCACCAGTCGCGGGCTCTGTCGCGGAAAAATATTCTGCTGCGCGACCGCAACACCTGCCAGTATTGCAGCACTACGCTGCCCTCCGGCGAACTTACGCTGGACCACGTGATTCCGCGCTCGCGCGGCGGCCTCTCTACCTGGGAGAACCTGGTCGCGTGCTGCCATCCCTGCAACCGCCGCAAAGGCAACCAGCTTCCGCACGAAGCCAACATGAGGCCGGCGCGGGAACCCCGTTCCTTCAACCTCCACACCAGCCGCCACATCATGCGCTTGATGGGGCACTCGGACGATAAGTGGAGGAAGTACTTGTTCTATTGAAGGCCTCATTTCAGAGAACAGGGACGGTCCGGATCTCAGGTGTACGTACAATGTTCCACGTGGAACACTTGTGCAGGGAATAATGTACGTATATGGACGTACGTATAGTGTTCGCCAGATATGTCCCTTGGTCACCAATTTCGCGTTCGGGGTGGGTGCAAGTTATTGATAATGCTAGGGGCCCAGTGCGGCAAAACAGGCACAACAATGTAATGTTTACAGTGTAATGATTACGCGCCACGTTATCTGGTGGGCTGGCGGGTGGTAGCGTGATCGCGCCCCTCCCCTATTGGGGGAGATATGGCCGGGACCTCCACCCCAGCGGGCCAAAAGCGGGCCCGCCGGGGACTCCGGGGACCTGCGATGAATCTAGTCGGCCCGCTTGCTGCTCGCTCGCCGGGGCTTCGGCTTGGGCTTTGGCTTGCCCTTGAGATTGAGCGCCACTGCCGCGCGGATGAGATCCTTCAAGGCGGCCTCATCGATCTTGTCGCCTTCGTGGATGTCGATGGCGCGCCTGACATTCCCGTCGAGGCTGGAGTTGAATAGGCCGGAAGGGTCCTTCAAGGCAGCTCCCTTGGCAAATGTCATCTTGACGACGTTCTTGTACGTTTCTCCCGTGCAGACGATGCCGCCGTGGGAAAAGACGGGAGTCCCCGGCGATGTCGGCTTGACCCACTTCCGCTCTTCGAGGATTTCAGGGTCTGCATCGTGTATGATTGCGCGCACTTTCGCGAGCGTCGTTCCACGCCAATCTCCACGCCAATCTCCGCGCCAGTCCCCAAGTTCCTTGATCTTCTCGTCGATGAATGCAGAGGCAGATTCCACCGGGACGGCCCTTTTCATGTGCAACTCCAACTCTCGCACCTAATTTAGCTGCGCTCAGCGTAACCTGCAACCCGCAATTGGAAGCCTCTTCTAGGTCGATAGCTTCAACGCAGCGAAAGCTTTCCTGGCTATGCTGCGGACTCAAACCCGCAAACTGTCATGATCGCCGGCCCCGGTCCCAGTGTGCGATCAGACCTCCGCCCACCGTTGGGTTGTGCTGGCGGAAGCCTGCGCCACCCGCTGTGTGGTTAGAACGGATTGACCTGGGGAAAATGAATCTTCAGCTTGTAGCAAATGAAGAGAACCAGAATCGCGCCCAGTGTGGAAAAAATGAGGCCGGCGGGATGATATCGTTCGTTTGCCGGGCGCGAAAACATGTGGCTAACGCCGCCGCCCAGGATCGATCCGATGATGCCGAGCACGATCGTCCAGAAGATCGTCATATGCACGTGCATCACCGATTTCGCGATCACCCCCGAGATTAGCCCAATAAGAACATACCAGATTAAGTGAAACATACTTTTTCCTCCAGCGTTTGCCTTCAGAACATCGTTGAGTATAACTCAGCGTTTGGCAATTAAGCGGACTTTCCTGTGGCACTGATCGGCTTTCCAAGTTGAAACAGACAAATTGCCGCGAGCAACAAAAAGTGTGCAATATTGCTCAGTCAGCAACCCTTCGGTTCCCTAGAATCCTCTTCTCTCAAGAAATCTGCGGCATCAAATTGGAGGCCTCACATGCGCATTGACCTTTACACGAAAACGATCCTCACACTCGTCGCTTTGCTTCTTGCGGTGAGCGTACTGAAACCAATCCTTCAACCCCAGTCCGCCATGGCGGACGGACCCTACGGCAGTGTCCAATTCTCGTATAGCGGGGGTAACCACGCGTTCTTCGATACCCGCAGTGGCGACATGTGGGAATATGGCGACAATGGCCAGTTTAAACAGCACTACAAAGTCCATGAACTGGGTAAGGATCACGATCGCGATCACCGTTAAGAGGAATGGAGGCCGGAAACCCCACGCGCCCGGCCAAAGTCGTTCTAGGTTATGTTTGACCTGCCTTTGACAAGGCAGGAGGTCTGGGGTTCGAGTCACCCTGGGCGCGAGTGCCCCATCCTTACGTTCGAGAAGTGGCTTGCCGAACAGCCGACACCGTTTCGACCCCGCTTTACGCGGCGTCGGCTCTTCATCTTCAGTCAGGTGCCCAAACCTCGCGCTTTTCGAGACCTTGGACTCTACCACTCCTCGAACCGGGACACTCGACTGGAACGCCCCATCCCACCCGCCAAATTATGAGCGGTGTAAACACTACAGTGTAAACATTACCTGCTTGTGCCTGTTATACCACACAAGTCCACTAGTATTATCAATGACTTGGGAGGTTCGAAAAGACATAAAGTCTGACTACCGGTCACTAAAACACCCGAACAAGTCCCAGTATTTTCGCTTTTTGTGCGCCGGAGCCCTGTCCCCGCCGCCTCTTGATGTACGCACATATTTGCCATGTTCCACGTGGAACATTGTACGTACATTGGGCCGGCGGGTGGGACCGGGTGGTCCACTCCGAAAGCAAATCGCTTACAATTCCCCTTCCATGAGAGTCGCGGTTCGTTCCTTTGCGAAGATCAATCTCGGGCTCTACATCGGCGCCGCGCGCGCGGACGGATATCACGATCTGCGCACGGCCTACCAGACGATCGCGCTCCATGACGTGATCCGGGTGAGCATCGCGCGGGGCAGCGGAATTGAGATCGTCTGCAAGAACAAAGATCCGCGGGTCCCGCTGGATTCGTCGAACACCTGCTATCGCATGGCCGAACGCGTACTGGCTGAACTCGGCGCCCAGCACCGAGTCCGCATCGAAATCGACAAGCGCCTGCCGGTGCAGGGAGGGTTGGGCGCCGCCTCTTCAAACGCGGTAGCGACGATGGTCGCATTGGAGCGAGCCCTTAGAAAGAAGCTATCCGCTGCCGCGCGCCTGCGAATTGCCGCTGAAGTCGGCTCGGACCTGCCGCTGTTTCTCGTCGGCGGAACGGCGCTGGGAGTGGGTCGCGGCGAGGAAGTTTATCCTCTTCCCGACCTGCCTGCCGTGGCGATGGTGGTGGTGACGCCGGAGGTGGGGGTCTCAACGCCGAAGGCTTTCGCCGATTGGGATGCGATGGTGGAGCGGGACAAAGCTGCCGAGCTACGCTCGGCTGGGCGGACGAATGCGTCCGCCCCTACGGGGGCTGGGACGGGGCAGAGCCCCGTCACCACACAGGCTCTTGTTTCCACACAGAATCATGAATTGACGCGGCCCGGAGCCTCCGATAGACTGTTTGAGGTTGGCTGCGCGCTGTCGGCGTGGCTGAGTGGTTCACCCAACACCGGTGCTCCTAGAAAAGGTGGGAGCCGGGCCGGGAACTTGCTTCTCGACCTTGTCCGTACCGGGATTGAAAACGACTTCGAAAAGGTCGTCTTTCCTCAATATCCCGAATTGCGTGACATAAAAGGAGCGCTGGAGCGCGCGGGGTCGAGATACGCTTCGCTCTCCGGGTCAGGGTCAACCCTGTACGGGCTGTTCCGGTCGCCAGCCGACGCCGCGAAGGCGGCCAGCCGTCTGCGGAAGCAGGGGCTGAAGGCAGTGGCGACCAGTACGTTGACGCGCCAGCAGTATTGGAAAAGAATTTTGATTGATTCGATTGTTGCCAGATAAAAGACAGTTGTTAAACGACAATTGTTCGACGACAATTGAAGCACAATCAGCCAGTCCGATTGTTTCACTGGGCCGTCGACTAATGGTAGGTTGAGGCGTTTAGCGGGCGTCTGAGCCCCGCTGCCGAAATCCTGAGCGAAGCGAAGGATCTCTCAATCGATACCAGAGGTTGGAAGGCCGAAGAAGTTGGGCCGTCGACTAATGGTAGGTCAAGTGCCTTTGGAGCACTTTGTCTAGGTTCGAATCCTAGCGGCCCAGCCAGATAACTAGGTCTCAGTTGTCAGGTGTCAGGTCTTAGGAAGACCTTGTCGCACCTGTTGGCTGAAACCTGAAACCTGAGAACTAAGACCTGAGACCTCAACTATGTCCACAGTTGCAACCACGACTGCCGAAAAAACGACCGCGGAAAAAAAGCCGATCACGGACGAGAAGCTGGAGCGCAAGCCGCAGCGCGCCCGGGTTGACGACAAATTCAAGGTCTTCTGCGGAACCGCCAACGAGGCGCTCTGCGATGAGGTCTGCAGCTTTCTTGGCCTGACGCGCGGCCAGGCTCAGGTTTCGCGCTTCAAAGACGGCGAAGTGTATGTGCAGATCCAGGAGAACGTGCGCGGGGCCGACGTGTTCGTGATGCAGCCCACCTGCCGGCCGGTGGACATGCACTTGATGGAACTGTTGTTGATGATGGACGCGCTCAAGCGGGCTTCGGCGCGGCGCATCACGGCCGTGATTCCGTACTTCGGCTACGCGCGCCAGGATCGCAAAGACAAGCCACGCGTCCCGATTTCGTCGAAGCTGGTGGCCGACCTGCTGACCACCGCGGGCGCGGATCGCGCTCTGGTGGTCGACTTGCACGCGCCGCAGTTGCAGGGATTTTTTAATATTCCGGTGGATCACCTTTTCGCTTCACCGGTGCTGGTGGATTACTTCAAGAAGTTGCACTTGCCGAACCTGACGGTGGTTTCACCCGATGCAGGCGGTGTGGAGCGCGCACGCTTTTTCGCGAAAAAAGTTGATGCGGCGCTGGCCATCGTCGATAAACGTCGCGGCGAAATGAACGTGGCGGAAGTGATGCACGTGATCGGCGACGTCAACGGCCGTACTTGCTTGATCATTGACGACCTGATCGACACGGCGGGCACGCTGGTGAAAGTGGCGCAAGCCCTGCTTGAGAATGGCGCGAGCTCCGTGTATGCCTGCTGCACGCACCCGGTACTTTCAGGGGCGGCGGTGGAAAATCTTGTGAACTCTCCGATCACCGAGGTGGTCGTGACTGATACCATCCCGCTGACCGAAGCGGCAAGGCAAGTCTCAAAGATCAAGGTGAAATCGATCGCGGGGCTGATTGGGCGGGCAATTCAGTCCATTCACGAGGAAACCTCGGTCAGCAGACTTTTTATCTAGGAACGTCGTCCGCTGTTCGCTATTCGCTATTCGTGCTGCATTGAAAAGGTTTGCGAATCGCGAAAGGCGAACGACAAACAGCGAAACGACCAAGGACGGAAACGGAATTATGGCGACAGCAACGGATATCAGCATTCTGGAAGCGCACAAACGCGAACCAGGCACCAAGAACGCCGCCCGGCGTGTGCGTGCCGGCGGAAAGATTCCGGCCGTGGTATACGGAGCGGGCAAAGATACGGCTGCGATCGCGGTCGATCCACGGCAGATCCTGCGCATCCTGAAGTCGGAGAGCGGTCACAACACGATCTTTGAACTGGCGCTCGACAGCGATCGCTCGAAAGCCATGATCGTGGACTGGCAGTTCGAACCCATCAAGGGAACTCTGCTCCACGTGGACCTGCAGCGCATCGCCATGGACCAGAGGCTCACGGTCACGGTTCCTGTCGTGCTCAAAGGCGAGGCAGCGGGCGTGAAGACGGAGGGCGGCATCCTCGAACAATTGCTGCGCGGAATCGAGGTTGAGTGTCTTCCGGCGGATATTCCGAAGTCCATCGAAGTGGACATCAGCCACCTGGTGTTCGGCGTCGAAGTGCGGGTGAAAGACCTGCCGCGCAGCGAAAAGGTGAAGTTCCTGACCGACGAGAACCAGATGATCGCGCACATTACCACGGTGAAGGAAGAAGTGGTGGCGGCTCCCGAGGTGGTGGCGGAGGAGGCGGCGGCTCCGGCTGAACCAGAAGTTATTAAGAAAGGCAAGCAGGAAGTCGAGGGTGAAGGCGAGGTCGAGGCCGATGCCAAGGCCAAGGCCAAGCCCGAGAAGGCCGAAAAGGCCGAGAAGAAAGAGAAAAAATAGCTGCTGGCTGCTGGCTTCTAGCTTCTAGCTAAGAGCCAGTAGCTAAAAGCCAAGAGCGAATCTGCGTGAAACTGATCGTCGGTTTGGGCAATCCTGGAATCGAGTACCAGTTCACGCCGCACAATCTCGGGTTCTTGACGATCGATCGGATCGCCAACAACCTCGGGATCGAAATCAGGAATCGCCAGTGCCGCGCGCTGACGGCGCGGGCAACGGTTGCCGGAGAGCCGGTGGTCCTGGCCAAACCCGAAACCTACATGAACCTGAGTGGGCTTTCGGTGCGCGAACTAGTGGCGGAACATCAGGTCGATGTGAGCCGGGACCTGATTGTGATTTACGACGAGCTGGACTTGCCGCTGGGCGCGATTCGCATACGGCAGCGGGGGAGTTCGGCGGGGCACAACGGGATGGAATCCATCCTCGGAGCCTTAGGTACCGACGAGCTTTTGCGGATTCGGCTGGGAATTGCTCCCGAGCGCAAAGTCGCGGACAGCGTGAAATATGTGCTGACGCCGTTCCGCAAAGCGCAGGAGAAAGTTGTGGATGAACTCCTCGACACGGCAGTGCAGGCGGTTGAGGTAATTTTGAAAGAAGGACCAGCGGCGGCGATGAACCGCTTCAATCGCAAGAACGAACCGGATGAGTGAGCGTTAGTCGTCTGTCGGTGGTCGTTGGTCGTTAGCAAACGTACGGCCAGCGATGAATCCCCGATCCCCGAACCACGAACGACTAACGACCAGCGACTGTATTAACAGACTTTGGAGATAACGAATGAATCGTAAATATGAATTGATGTTCATCGTCCGGCCCGACATGGTGGACGAGGATCTGAACAAGCTGATTTCCATGCTCGAGTCTTCGGTGACCACGGCGGGAGGAATGGCCAAGAGCGAAGTCTGGGGCAAGCGCCGTCTCGCGTATAGGGTAGGCAAGTTCAACGATGGCATCTTTGTCTTGATGATGATCGAAGCCACCGGCGCCATCGTGCACGAAGTCGAACGCCGCCTGCGCGTGACCGAGCCGGTGATCAAGTTCCTCACCGTGCGCACGGACGAAGAACTGAAGCGGCTCGACAAGATCAAGAAGATCCGCGACTCGAAAAAGAAGGCCAGCGCACAACCGGCCGTCGCTGCTCCAGTAACGCCCGCGACGGCGGTAACGCCGGAAGCGGGCGCGGAAACGCCGGCCTCGGCCCCGGTCTAAGTTAGCAGGCTGCGGAGAACTCGGGTTTCGTATCAGGGTATCGCTTTAGCGATACCGCAAAATCTTCGAAATAAAATGCCCCTTTAGGGGCCGGGCATCTTGCCCGTCCGTTGAACGAATTCTTGGAAAGCAGGAACACTATGGCAGAAGAAACGAAAGCACCAAGCGCATCAGGCGGAGAAAGCCGTCCGGAGCGTAGTGGAGGCGACCGCCCCGAGCGCAGCGGTCCGCGCGGTCCCCGTCCCGGCGGAGGTCCCGGCGGTCCCCGCGAAGGGGGCCGCAAGTTTTTCCGGCGCAAGAAGGTTTGCAAGTTCTGCGTCGAGAAGATCGAAGCCGTCAATTACAAAGATGTGCGTCTGCTGGCGCAGTTCGTGGCGGAGAGCGGCAAGATCACTCCGCGCCGCCTGACTGGCGTGTGCACGCCGCACCAGCGTCGTCTGTCGCGAGCCATTAAGCAGGCGCGCAACATCGCCCTGTTGCCGTTCGCCGGACGCGCGCAGTAAATTCAAGATCGTCGTTGGTTGTTAGTCGTTAGTCGTTCGCAGTCAGCGGCATTAAGAACGTTTGATGACTGTTCGAGAATTTGCCAACGACCAACGACAAGCGACTAACGACCAGGTTACTTGCGAAACGGAGTCATTCATGGAAGTTATCCTGAAAGAAGACGTGCCCAAGCTGGGCAACCGCGGCGAGGTGGTGAAAGTCGCCGAGGGCTACGGGCGGAATTTTCTGCTGCCCAAGAAACTGGCGATTGAGGCCACCGTCGCCAACAAGACTGTCATCGAGCAGATGAAGGCGGCCGCTGTCCGCCGCTCCGCCAAGGAAAAGACGGAAGCCGAAGCGCTGGCCAAGCAGTTTGACGGCCTCGAGGTGAAGTTCCTGCGCAAGTCAGGCGAAGCCGATCAGTTGTTTGGATCGGTCACCGCTGGCGACATTGCCGATGCCCTCGAAAAAAAGAGCTTCCACATCGATCGCCGGAAGATCCAACTACACGAACCGCTCAAGATCGTCGGCGAGTTCACGATCCCCATCAAACTGCACCGGGACGTGACCACGCACTTGAAGGTAATCGTCGACAAGGAAGCGGCTGAAGAATAGTTTTGTTTCGCTATGCTCGTGTGGGGACGGGCGGCTCGCCCGTCCTGCCGGGACGGGGACGTCCGGCGCTCCATCATCCGACATCCGCTCCGAAGAACTCCTCCACTTTTCTCAAATCCGTCGTTCGGCTATAGCTCGGCAGGCTCTCCACAAACACCCGCCCGTACGCCTTCTTCAAAATCCGGTTGTCGAGCAGGGCCAGCAAGCCACGATCGTGCAGCGATCGAATCAATCTTCCAAATCCCTGCTTCAGTGCAATGACGGCGCTCGGCACCTGGTATTCGAAGAACGCGTTGCCGCCGGCAGCGTCGATGGCCTTCACCCGAGCCGCAACCACGGGATCGCTCGGCACGGCGAAGGGCAAGCGATCGATAATCACGCAACTCAACTGTTCGCCTTGCACGTCCACTCCCTGCCAGAACGATGATGTGCCGAAGAGCACCGCATTGGAAGTCAGCCGGAATTCTTCCAGCAGCGCGTTCTTTGGCGCTTCTCCCTGCAGAAACAGGCGAAACGGAAGCTGGGAACACAGGCGCTCATAAACATCCTTCATCTGCGCATAACTGGTGAAGAGCACGAACGCCCGGCCCCGCGTGATCTCCAGCAGTTGCCGAATACGATCCGCCGCCAGCGCCGCAAATTCCGGCGTGCGCGGATCGGGAAGATCGGGAGGCACATACAGCAGCGCCTGGCTCTCGTAATCGAAGTGCGACGGCAGCAGCAACTCTCGCGTGTGTTCGAGCCCCAGCCGCTGGCGCATGTAATCGAAGCCTCCGCCGACGGCTAATGTGGCCGAAGTCAGCACCGCGCAATCGAGTTTATCGAACAACGACATTTTCAGAATCGGCGCTACGTCGATCGGAGTGGCTTGCAGAAACACCGTATGCCGGTCATGGTCTCTGCCTCTGCCTCCGGCTCCGCGGGTGCCGCGCCGCTCAATCCAAAAGACAGTGTTCAGATTCTCCTCTTCCATCACGAACCGAAGTTGAAAGTGCAACTCTCCGGCGCGCCGGGAGAAGGCAAATACTTCCTCGGGCTTCTCGGGCATCTGCTGCAATTCGGAGTCGAGGCGCTGCAACGAATTCCGCAACGCATCGTATTCTTCGCCGTTTTCTTCCAGAAAGTCGCGCCGGTTCTCGAAGGCAAACCGCCCGTTGCCCGTGGGCAGCAGCGAAAAAAACAGCGCGGCGTGGTCGCGCAGGCTGCCGATCGCACCGGAGAGCCCGGCGGAATACATGCGATTGCGGGTGAGCGCCTGCTCGACATCGCGCGCCAGTTCGTCGATACGCGCGTTGCTGACAGTTACTCCAAAATAGCTGCTCGCCACATCTTCCAGTTCGTGCGCCTCGTCGAAAATCACCGCGCCGGCTTCCGGCAGAACACCGGCATCGGGCGCGTGTTCGGACTGTTGTTTGATCGTCAAGTCCGCGAAGAAAAGATGATGATTGACGATGACGATGTCGCTCTCCGCCGCCCGGCGCCGCATTTCGGTGATGAAGCAGCGGTCGAACTCGCTGCACTTTTGCCCTGTGCACGCGTCCGAACGCGCGTCCAGCTTGTGCCACAGCGCGCTCGTCTCCGGCACGGCTGCCAATTCCGCGCGGTCGCCATTGGACGTGAGCTTTTCCCAGCGTGAAATTTCGGAGAAGTGATCGATCTCCTCCAACCCGCTCAGCACGGGATTTCTGGTGAGGTCGTAAAGCTTCTTGCGGCACAAATAATTGTTACGGCCCTTCATGTAACAGACGTTCAGCTTGCCCTTGCCGCCGGGGAAAAGCGCCTGCTCAAGAAAAGGGACATCCTTGTGGAAGAGCTGCTCCTGCAGGTTCTTCGTACCGGTTGAAATGATGACGCGCTTGCCCGAGCGGATCACCGGCAAGAGATAAGCCAGTGTTTTACCGGTGCCCGTGCCGGCCTCGACGATCAGATGCCGCTTTTCTTCGAGCGCCTCTTCCACGGCCTGCGCCATCTGCAACTGCCCGCGCCGGAATTCGTAGGCGGGGTGCGTTTTCGAGAGCAA
>JBEKFN010000163.1:0-9209 GCA_050013295.1 Terriglobales bacterium | reverse complement strand
GGCAGGCTGCAACTGGCGGGACTCGGCGGGCACAAAAAGGTGTAGGTGCCCTTGAATCCGGCGCCGGACGTGCTGACCTCGTGACCTGCCCGCAGCCGCCCTCCGAATTTCACAAAGTGATTGCCCTGCGATATCGAGGTGTAATTCTGCAGTTCGTAATGATCCTGGTGATCGAGCTGGGTCCCCGAGGCGGCGCCTCCAGTCGTGTAAGCTCCCTGCACATTGATGCCTACCGCCGTACTCACTGGATTCTGATTACTGTTGTCGCGCAGGTACTGAAAGCGGGTTTCATTTATGGCCTTGGTACTGAGGACTTGCGTGTCGGTGATCTGCACGGTGTGTTCGGTGGACAAGGTGTCGTAGCCCGCATCCGGCAGTACGAACCCGCCGACGCCGTTGTTCTCCCATGTATCACGGTAATACTGGTAGCGAGCGGTGAGCGTGTTATTGGTGCTGACTTGGTAGTCGATACGTGGAGCGATGTTGGTGCGGGTGCGCGGGTTGGGGACGCTCTGGTTCAGATCCAACGCTGGCGCGTCTACGACTGCGATTTCGTCGATGTTGCGGCGCTGCGCGTCGAGGAAGAACGATGCCTTCTTATTGATGGGCCCGCCGATGTTTCCCATGTAGATCACGGAGTCGTACGGTTCTTGCGCGGCGTCGCCGAGAAAAGGATTGCGCGTGTTTAATCCCGAACTGTTTCCCACGACCTGGAACTGTCCATGAAACTTGTCGGTGCCGGGCTTGGTGAAGATTTCGATTCGTCCGTAGCCGAGCTTGTCGTATTCGGCTGAGAACGGATTCTGATTGATACGAATCTCGCGGATCGATGATTTCGGCGGGAGTTGTCCGGCAGTGAATCCATCGATGTAAAGCTGACCGCCGTTGGGACCGGCTGAAGGTCCGGCCAGCGCTTCCAGGTCAGACTGCAATTCGTCGGGATCGTCGGGAAGCGCTTCCAAATCCTTGCCGCTGAGTACGATCTGACTCGCATTATTCGCGGGGTTGACGTCGACTTGAGGGGTCTCTTCCTCTCCCTGGACGTTGACCTTTTCCTCCTGCACGTTGATGTCGAGCGAAATGTTGAATTGCGCGACTTGGTCCGCCGCCACGTCCACGTCGTTTTGCACAAAGACGGCGAATCCCTTGGCATTCGCCGTGACTGTGTACTTGCCCGGCGCCAGATTTCCGATTTCGTAACCGCCGGTTTTGCTGGTGGCGGCGGAATGCGTTTGTCCGCCGGATACGAGGACCGCCACCGTGGCGTTGGTAACCACCGCACCGGAAGGATCGGTCACTTGCCCGCGCAAAGTTCCCGTCGTTCCGGGTGATTGGGCTGGTGACTGGCCCGGCGACTGGGCCGATGCAGGCGCAGCCAGCCCGACCAGCGTCACCGGAATCAGAATCGCCAAAGTGAGATTTGCCAGAACGAAGACTGATAAATGCTTCAAACGCGCACCCTTTCTTTCCAGGCAGGTCACATGATTGAGAACACGGGCTGAGATTTGTTGGCTACTGGGCGGCTTCACCTTCTCCGCCGGGCGCGCCCAGCGCCCACGGGGAAAGCAGCGAGGATGCGCTGCGACTTGGCGCCGCCGTCAGGATGGGCTCCACTCCAGCCAGCAGCTTGCTCGCTGTAACCGTGTCCGATTTTCCGCCGGCTGACGTCAGGATCACCACGGCGTCGCCCTTCTGCAGATCCGCGAGCTTGATGCTGGGCGAGCGGCTCAGCATGCGCTGCAAATTCGACGGACCATTTCCGCCTGGTCCGCCGCCCGGCCCCCGTCCGGCTTGAGATTCTGTGCCTGGCCGCACCCCACCGGCGCCCGGCGCAGAACCCTGGCTGCTGCGCGTAGTTTGGCCTTGGGCTTGGCCATTGGCGCCCGGTTGATCTCCGCTGCCGCCGCTTGCCCCGCCTTTCAAGAAAATCGCGATGCGTTGCGCCATTTCCGCCGGCAGCTTCCACATTTGCGAGTCGGGAGAGACCCTCACCACCACGGCGCTCTTGGCGATCACATCCTGCACCGTCATCGTATTGTTGGCGGAGTCGATCGCCTTGATGGTTCCCTCAATATAGCGAAATGTGCCGGAGACAACTTCCTCCGCCTGCACCTCACTGCCATCCGGGCTGCGAGATCCTCGCGCGTTCAATTGATCTCCCGTCTTGATTTGATCGATTGGCGCCGGTTTGGCGTCTTCGAACTTCACAGAGTCGGGCGCGTAGCGCCGCAGGATCGTATCCTTGGCAACGCGGATGGCGATACTCCGGTTCGCGCCCATTGCACCGGGCTTGATGGTGATGATGCCGGTCGCAGCGTCCACAGCGGTGACGATCCCGTCGACCCCTCGTTTTTGCCAGTCGTCGCGATCGTGCTGCTGTTTGGCCGCCAAATCGGCCGGCTTCACCACAATCACTTCCAAGGCGTCGATGGTGTGTGCATCCGCCGCTGCCCATCCGCGGACCCGTACGCCATCTCCTGGCTGCAAGTCTTGCGGCTGCAGAGTGGTCGCGCTCTTCAGATCTTTTTCTCCCGGCAGCACGCGCAGGATCTTGGTCGAGGGCAGCAGCCGTGCCGTTACTTCGCCACCGGACTCAGCCACCGTAATGGAATCTGCCTGGATGCTCTTGATCGTCCCCACGGCCTTGGCGACTTGTAGGTTGCCGGAAGCGCTCGTTTGTTTGTCCTGCGCCAAAATGTAGCTCGGCTGCGCCAGAATCAGAGTTGCTAACGCCGTGAGCAGGCAGGTCGCAAGAAGGCGCGTGTTTAGATGGCCCGTCTTTAGAAGGCGCGTTTTTAGAGGGGATACGCGCGCGGGTCTCTGCCGGAAACATCGCATGATCTAACTTTAGCATCGCCAAATGCGCGATATGTATGCTTTACGAAATTTTACCCGGCACTGACGTGGCATTTACAGGATGTCTGGCAACTGCAACTCCATCGTCGCGCATCCAGTCATAAGTGGTCGTCACAACTAGAACGATGCTTCCGTGGATGCTAAGTGTTTCCTGAGACCAAAGACCTGACACCCGAGACCTGTCTCCCACATCCGGTCGGGGCAGGCCTCCTAAACCGGTTGACGATCGCCTTCCCGAGTTGGGCGGGTGCGATCCCCGCGGTGTATTCTATTTTCTTGTGCAGATTCAGCGCTCTTAAGATTCGTCTGAGATAAACGATTAACGGAGCATGATAAACGGAGGACGTACGGTGAATGAGTCCCGGCCTGATAATCCCCGTCCGAGTAGAGATAAAGCCAAAGAAACGATTGCGAAGAGATCATCGAGGCGCACATCCTCCTCCTGGTGGAAGGCGGTTGCCTTTGCGCTGAGCGTCCGTGCGATGATC
This sequence comes from Terriglobales bacterium, assembly GCA_050013295.1. Classification (GTDB taxonomy): domain Bacteria; phylum Acidobacteriota; class Terriglobia; order Terriglobales; family Acidobacteriaceae; genus Acidiflorens. The sequence goes on along the minus strand of JBEKFN010000163.1, from coordinate 5,865 downwards.
GTTTGTGCGCCGATCGTTTGTGCGCTGATCGCGCTGGTCGCTCTTCCCGGCTTCGGTCCATCGCTGCGGGCTCAGGAACCCGCTGCCACCGTCGCCGTTGACGTCAAGGTGGTTACGCTGCCCGTCACCGTTCGCGACAAACATGGCAAGATCGTCCGCGACCTCACTAAAGACGACTTCACGCTGCAGGAAGACGGCCGCCCGCAGGCCATCAAATATTTTTCGCAGGAGACAAATCTCCCGCTCACCCTTGGTCTGCTCGTCGACACCAGTCGCAGTCAAGACAACGTGCTCGACGCGGAGCGCAACGCGAGCCGCAGCTTTCTCGATCAGATGCTGGTGCAGCCTAAGGACAAAGCCTTCCTTATTCACTTCGATCGGGAAGTCGAACTGCTTCAGGATTTGACTTCATCCCACGAAAAGCTGCAATCGGCGCTGGAATTGCTTAAGACGTCAACGGACCGCGAGCGCTCGAACGATCCCAACGATCCCTCTAATTCTCCCTCTGGCTCGGGCTCTCATCGTGGCGGCGGTACACAGCTTTACGACGCCGTTTATCTGGCCTCGAACGAATTAATGAAAAAGCAGCAGGGGCGGAAGGCTATTATCATTCTCTCGGACGGCGTCGACCACGGCAGCAAGACTTACCTGGAAAGCGCGATCGAGTCCGCCCAACGAGCTGACACGGTGGTCTATTCGATCTATTTCGCGGATTCTCACCGCAACGACCGCCAGAATCAGGGCGGCGGAATGGGACGGGGGGGCGGCTACCCTGGCGGCGGTGGTGGCGGCTGGCCCGGCGGCGGAGGCGGCTGGCCGGGTGGCGGCGGCGGTGGTCGAGGCGGTCGTGGAGGCCAACGTCCTGCCGAGAGCCGCACCGATGGCAAGAAAATTCTTGAGCGAATTTCCAAAGAAACCGGTGGACGATTCTTTGAAGTTTCCAAAAAAGAATCCGTCGGCGATATCTACACCAGCATCGTCGAGGAACTGCGAACCCAGTACAGCATGGGTTATACACCCGACAAAGACAGCGCAGCCAGCGGCTATCACCACGTCGAGTTGGCGGTGAAGAAGAAAGACCTGAGCGTCCAAACCAGAGACGGATATTACGCTGATCGGTAGGCTTATGTAGAGCGGACACTCCTGTCCGCTGCCGTTGACGTTGATTTGTTCGCTGACTTGGAAGGTCAAAATCAACCCCAAGGTCAAGAGCGGCGGACAGGAGTGTCCGCCCCACACGAGGAGTTACTTCGCCGCGAGTTCGTCGCGCAGCGCCTGCCCCAGCGCGGCCTGCCTATCCGCACTCAACTTGGCCCCGCCTGAGGTCAGATACAGAACATCAATCGCCATCTGCCCCTCGGTTTCGATCAGCGCAATTTCGATGTTGCACTCGTGCTTCGAGACCACCGAGCACATACGGTAAAGCAGTCCCGGACGATCCTGGGTCAGAACCTGCATCATCGTGCTTTGCGCCGAGCAACTGTCGTCGAATTCAATCTGCGTCGCGATCTTGACCTTCGTGCCGTTCTCCTTCTCCGATTTCAAGCGGTCGCGCAGCATGCGCGCTACATCGGCTTCGCCTTTGACCACGGCCGCGATGCTCTTTTTCAAACGCTCCCATTCCTGCAGATTCATCTCCAGGGTTCGAAAACGATCCGTGAAATAAAAAGTGTCCACCACCATGCCCGCGGCATTTGAGAACGCGTTTGCCTTCACGATGTTCATTCCCCACGCGGCCAGCGCCCCGGAAACCGAGGCGAACAGGAAGGGCCGGTCGGTGGTAATCAGGGTCAACTCATACCAGTGACGAACTTGCTTCAGATTCAATTGGACGCTGTCCTGCCCCAGCCGGGCGGCCATTTCGGCATGGGCCAGAACGTCGCTGGCGCCATGAATGCGCAGATACCGTTGCGGCAATCCTTCCAGAAGAACGTTGACTTTTTTCCCCGCCACCGACGCCAGCGATCGCAGATGCGCCAGATTTGACGGTCCAATGCTGGAGCTGTCATTGCCCGTGTGCACGCGCTCATCGGCGCTTCGGCTTAAGTAATTCGCGCACGCAATATACAGTTGCCATAAGTTGTCGGCCTTCCACGGCGTCATGGCCTCCGGGTTGACGGCTTTGATGTCGGCATAAGTCATCAGGCACAGCATCTTCAGCCGCTCGGGCACTCCCACTTTTTCCGCGAACGACTTCACATTCGCGGGGTCGAATACGTCCCGCCGCATCGCCGCCGACATTTCCAGATGGCTGGCCACGAGATAGCGCACCGTCTCGCGATCCACCGGATCAAGATCCAGCCGCTCCGTGCAGCTGTCAGTCAGTTGCAGGCTGCCCTCAACGTGACTCTCGCTGGGGATGGCTTTTCCGGAATCATGCAGCAGCAGCGCGAGGTAAAGCAGTTCCGGCTGTTCGAGTTCGCCGAGCAACTCGGCAAAGCGCTGGTCCCATTCCGATTTCGATTCTTTCAGACGATGCAGATGTTCGATGGCCAAAAACGAGTGCTCATCTACCGTGTAGCGATGGTAAAAGTCACGCACCACCAGCGCCTCAATCCCCTTCAGTTCGGGCAGCAGAAGCGCCAGCAGGCGCAGCGCGTTCATGGCGCGAAGAGCGTCGGCCGCATGCGGTTGCACCAGCGTTTCCTGCAGGTAAAGCCACAACTCGGCGCCCCGCGGAGGGGTCGCCGCCAGCGCCGGCAGCGCCTGCTCGACTTTATATTCGGTGGTCGTGCTCAGCTTCAGGCCATGTTCCGCCATGAAATGAAAGAGGCGCAACAGCATCTCCGGATCGCGCAGCCCGGCCGGTTGCTGCGTTTGTCGTAAAAAGATCAGTCCATCGACCACCGAGAAGTCGGCACTTGAGACCTTCGATCGCCATCCCTGGAATTGCCGGTACAACGACGACCAAGCCGCCGGAATTTCCTCGAGCAATTGGTTGCAGACGCGGTGGACGCTGCGCACGTGGCCAAAGTAGACGCGCATCCAGTCGGCCGCATTCGCGATTTCCGCGTCGTTCGCTCCAATGCTGGCGCCGATTTTTCTCGCCGCCGCTGCGTCCTGCGCCTCCCAGGTGAGCGTGTTGTCGTGACGCCCGTGGCGGAAGTGCAGAAAGCAGCGCACCGACATTTGGAAATCCAGCGCCGCGTCGAACGCCCTGCGGGAAGAAACCGGCAGCAGCGTTTTCGCGTCCGGCCACACCTTCAACTTTTCCATCGCGGAAATCAGCGCCAGCCAGTTGGCGACATTGTAGTCGCGCAAACCGCCCGGCCCATCCTTCACGTTCGGTTCCAGGTGAAAGACGGTATTGCCAAATTTATGATGACGCGCGCGGGTAATTTCGGCCAGGTTCTGGATCAGGTTCTGGCAATCGCGCCCGACCAGACGAGGAACAGCTTTTTCGCGCAGCCGTGAAAAAAGCTCGCGATCGCCCGCCAGGTACCGGCAGTCGAGCAGCGAGATGGCAAACTCAACATTGTTCGGGTCCAGCCGTTCGCACTCCGCCAGGTTTCGCGTCGCGGGACTGAGCTTCAGACGCAGGTCCCACAACTCCTGCGAAAAGCGCCGGATGGGATCTTTGAATTTACTCTCGGAATCACTAGCCGCGTGCAGAAAGAGGAGATCAATGTCGGAGTGGGGGAAAAGCCAGCCGCGCCCGAAGCCGCCGGTCGCCACCAGCGCGAAATTCTTCGGGCTGTCAGGCTCGGCGTAGTTAGAACTGACGATGATTTCGTTCCAGAGCCGCTGGACGATGGTATCGACCAGCGCCGTGCGCCGTGCGACCGCCGTGCGTCCTTCACCAGTAGCGGAGAATTCCTGCTCGATGGCGGCGGATTCCCGAACGTACAGGTCCGATAACTCGCTGCGGACGGTGGCCACGGTGGTCATTTCGATGACACTCTCCCCACGAAGTATTTAGCCCCGGTTCAGCCGTTAATCCGCTCTGCTCATAAATGAGCAGATGAAGGGGGATGTCGATCTTCGCCTGCCGATCTTTGCCTATCGATCTGCCTGCCGATCTTTGCCTATCGATCTGCCTGCCGATCTGCCGAGAAATTCGTGCGCTCACAGCACGCTATCGCCACGTTCGTCGTTGCGAATCCGAATCGCTTCGTCTATGCGCGAAAGAAAAATCTTGCCGTCGCCGATCTTGCCCGTACGTGCCGCAGTGGTGATCGCGTGCACGACTTTCTCCACCATTTCATCGGCCAGCACGATCTCGAGTTTCACCTTCGGGATCAAGTCTACGGTGTACTCGCGTCCCCGATAAAACTCGGTGTGTCCTTTTTGCCGGCCATGTCCTCTGGCTTCAAAAACGGTCATGCCTTCGACGTCAACCTCGTGCAATGCGTCTTTCACGGCATCCAGCTTTGAGACCTGAATAATCGCTTCGACCTTGGTCATTGTCGTCCGTTCCCGGACAGGATCGTCCGTCCTGATTCAATCACGCTGATGATACTCATTTATAGCCGGATCGGACAACCGCATCATAACAATAGCCGCTGGGACTAATTGGCGGAAATTTAAACTATTTATGTGCGTGATTGGAAATCCTTATGTCCGTGGTTCGGTCTTCAGCCCCGCCGTTCCAGCCGTTCGAGCACCGGAGGAAGCCGCCGTCCAATTGACGCCGGAGGGCGTTCTGCGGTTGGATGGAAGCTGCGTGGCACCTGCACCTCAAATTCTCGATCCTGAGTCCCGGCGGTTTAACCGCCTCGATGCGGCCTGGCTCATTATCTGGCTCCTCTTCCTCCTCGGACTGGCGGTGCTCCCTCCACAACTCGAATGGCACAAGCAGTTAATTCTCCTCGCCATCGGAATTGTGCAACTGCTGGAGGCAAAGTTGATCTCCCGCTTTCCCACACGAGGAGTCTTCTACGTCATCCTGCTCAAGATCTTGCTGGCGACCTTGCTTCTCGATCACACTGAAGAAGTCGGAATCAACAGCAGTTACTATCCCATCTATTATCTGCCGGTCGTCACCGCGGCACTTTACTGTGGCACGTGGCTGACGCTGCTCTGGACGCTGCTTGCGTCTGCCGCGTACTGCTCGTATCTGTATCCGGCGATGCAGGAATACGAATTGACTCCCGAGGCTATCGGCTACCTCGCGCTGCGCATCTTGTTTTTCTTTCTTGCCGCCATGGTCGTCAACCGCTTCTCGCAGCAGAGCCAGCATCAAACCCAGTTGTATCGCGATCTCGCCGAACGCCTCGCCGAAACCAATCGCCGCCTCGAGCACGCTCAGGCTGAAGCGCGGCGCTCGGAACGGCTGGCCGCGCTCGGGCAGCTTTCTGCTGGGTTAGCGCATGAAATTCGCAATCCTCTTGGAGTCATCAAGGGCTCGGCTGAAATGTTGACCCAGAAATTGGAGGCTTCCGACGAACTTGCGCGCGAGTTGGCTGGCTACATTTCGACCGAGGTCAACCGGCTCAGCGCGCTGGTCACCGAGTTTCTGGACTTCGCTCGTCCTCTTCATGCGGAACCGCATCCCGCGGACCTGACCGGCCTTCTCGATCGCGTCCTGCAAATTGTCGCCGAGCGTTTTGCCGGCAAACAACTTACTGGCGCACAAGAGACGGGCAAATCGGTGACAGGCAAATCGGTGCGCGTCGAGCGCCACTACGCGAGCGGGCTGCCGCTGGTTCCGCTCGACGAAAGCCTGTGCGAGCAAGCCTTCCTCAATCTGGTGCAGAACGCGTACGAAGCCATGCAGGACGACGCGCACGGCGGCACATTGCGAGTCGAGGTTCGCCCCACGACTCTGAATGATACTGAAGGGGTGGAACTGCGCGTGGCCGACACCGGTCCAGGCGTTCCCGACGAGTTGCGCGAAGAAATTTTCAACCCGTTTGTGACCACGAA
>JBEKFN010000162.1:0-9217 GCA_050013295.1 Terriglobales bacterium | reverse complement strand
AAGGCCGAGCTACTCGGACGTAACTGTTGTCGACCGGCGTTAGCAATCAGAACCCCTGTCAATGAGCGATATCGCGATGTTACAAGAGCTATTTGGATTTGGTGCCCGAACCTGACCGACCTCGGGGTCTATAATCCATCATGAGTTTGTCACTCCGCTTGCGAGCTTTTCAGTTTGCCGAAGAACTCAGGATTCGTATCAGGGCATCGCTTTAGCGATGCCGCAAGTTCTTCAAAATCAGATGCCCCTTTAGGGGCTGGACACAGCAAATCAAGAGCGGTGAGCGTGTGGATCCGGGCGGCCCGGGCAACAAGCTCCCATCGCCTAAAGGTTGGATTGTCTGAAGGCTAAATCGTGAAACGCAAAGTATCTCTATTCGTCCCGTGCTTCGTGGACCAACTGCTGCCCGAGGTGGCGGTCGACACGGTCAAGGTGCTGCGCCGGTTGGGCTACGCAGTCGAGTTCCCCGAAGATCAGACCTGTTGCGGCCAGCCTGCTTTCAACACCGGGTACTGGAACGAGGCGAGGCCGTGTGCGGAGAATTTCGTTCGAATTTTCAAACACGCCGAAGTGATCGTGTGCCCCTCCGGTTCCTGCACCACCATGGTTCGCTCGTTTTACCCCGAACTGCTGGCTAAGAGCTCGTTCCGTGAGGAAGCCCTCGCCGTAGCCAGCCGCACGTTTGAGCTTTCGGAATTTCTGGTGAAGGTCGCCGGCGTCACCCAAGTGGGCGCAACTTTCCCTCACACCGTTACCTATCACGCGTCTTGCCACGGGCTACGCGAGTTGCACATTCACGACGAGCCTCTGCAGCTTTTGCGCCAGGTGGAGGGGCTGAAACTGATTGAAATGGTCCGCTCCGAGGAGTGTTGTGGTTTTGGCGGAACCTTCGCCGCCAAGTTTTCCGACATCTCCGCCGCCATGGGAACTTCCAAGGCGGAAAATGTGGCCGCGACCGGTGCCGAGTTCGTGACCGCGACCGATCCCAGTTGTCTCTTGCACCTGCAAGGAATCTTGGGCAAACGCCACGCGCCAACCCGCACCATTTATCTTGCCAGCATCCTCGCGCAGGAGAGCCCGCCCAGGCAAAGCATGGGTCAGGAGAAATCGTGAGCCAAACCGCGGCACAACTCTTCCTGCAGGACGCCGCCCTGAAGTCGGCGGACTTGGTGCACCGCGAAATCATTCAGCGCGGCATGGACAGCTACGATGTAGCCCACCTCAAGGGTCGCGCGCGCATCAAGGACTGGGAAGCCGCCCGCCAGAAGTGCCAGGAGATCAAGCGGGAAGCCATCAATCATCTGGATCGCTACCTTCTTCAGTTCGAAGAAAAAGTGATTGCGCGCGGCGGACATGTTTTCTGGGCGGCCAATAGCGAAGAGGCCTGCACCTACGTAAAGAACGTTGCCACCCGGCTCGGTGTGCGCACCGTGGTGAAGTCGAAATCCATGGTGACGGAAGAAATCCACCTCAGTCCGGTACTGGAGAAGGCGGGCATTAAGGTCTGGGAGACCGATCTCGGCGAGTTCATCGTGCAGCTGCGCGATGAACCGCCCTACCACATCGTCACCCCCGCCATGCATCTCAACCGCGGCCAAATCGCCAAGTTGTTTCGCGAAAAATTGGACCCGGCAATCGACAGCGACGATCCGGTGTATTTGATGGGAGCAGCGCGCCGCATACTGCGCCAGGCCTTCTTCGCCGCCGAAATGGGTATTTCAGGCGCGAATTTTCTGGTCGCGGACGCCGGCGTCATTGCCATTTCCACCAACGAAGGCAATGGCCGCCTGTGCACCAGCGTTCCACGCATTCACGTAGTGGTCACCGGCATCGAGAAAGTAATTCCGCGGCTCGAGGATCTGGCCGTGTTATGGCCGGTGCTCGCCACCTCCGGCACGGGGCAGGGAATCACGACCTACGGTACGCTGATCGGCGGTCCGCGCCAGCCGGGCGAAGTCGACGGCGCGGAAGAATTCCATGTGGTGCTGGTGGACAACGGACGCAGCCAGTTGCTGGCCGATGCGGAACAGCGTGAGGTGCTGCACTGTATTCGCTGTGGCGCCTGCTTGAATATCTGTCCCGTCTTCCGCCACGTTGGAGGACATACTTATGGCACGACCTATCCCGGACCGATCGGCAGCGTGCTTACGCCGCATCTGAATGGCATCAAGGAGTTCAAACACCTGTCCTATGCGTCGTCGCTATGCGGCGCTTGCACCAGCGTTTGTCCGGTGAAAATCGATCTGCATCACCACCTCCTGCAAAACCGCCGCAACGCCACCGAAGCAGGAGCCACCAAGTCGAGTGAGCGGCTGATCTTCCGGGCTTGGCGCTGGGCCATGCTTCATCCCCGGATGTACGCGCTCGGTGGCTGGTTGATGCGCAAGGTTCTGCGCGTAATCTACGGCCTGGGGCTTGCGGAATCGATCCTCGACCCGATGCGGGTCTGGAACCGTTATCGCTCGCCCGTGCCGCTGCCATCCGAATCATTTCGTGCGCGTTGGAGGAAGGGCCTTGGTGCAAACTAACGAAGTGCAAACTAAGAAAGCACAAACTGAAAAAGCGCAAACCGAAAATCCAAGCCGTGACCGGATTCTGGAACGGATTCGCGCTGGATTGCGCACCGTGATCCCGGAGTCGGCTGCGATGGCGTCGGGCCGCGCGATCTCTGAGCCAGTCATCTTTGAGCCAATCGTTAATCCTCTCGAGCGCTTCCAGCAGGAATGCGTTGGCAATCTAATGGAATGCGCGCTGACCGCCGATTCCGCCGCAAGTGCGCGACACCTTTCGAAAGTTCTCCAGTCGCTGCCTGAGGGAGAGACGTTCGTGCAAGACGATCCAGCGCTGCGCCGGCTCATCGAACTGGCCGCGCCTGCTCGGGCGATCCGCTGGTCAAGTCAAGGCGCACCGGGCGAAGCTTCGCAGGCCACGGTCACGCTCGCCGAAGCTCTCATCGCACAAACCGGGTCGATTCTGGTGACCGCTGCGTGCGGCGGTCGAGGCGCCTCGGTGATCGCCCCCTGTCACATCGTTTACGCGACTGTGGCACAACTGGTTCCCGATCTGGCCACTGCCCTGAGCCGAATCTCGCAGGAAAGAAAACTCGACAGCAACTCATTCGCGTGCGTCATCAGCGGCTCCAGCCGCACTGCCGATATCGAAAAAATCCTGGTGCAGGGAGCGCATGGCCCGCGAAGGCTAGTGGTCATCCTGCAGACCGCCTAGCAGCTGCGGAAAAACTCCGAGTCGAGCGCGTTTTGGGAAGGGCACGACTTCCCAGCTTGCGGAAAAACTCGATGTTGCACTTGATTTTGGGTGGCGCAGCGGTTTACCGCTGCGATAACTGCCGTATTTTCAGTATCGGCTTTAGCCGCTGAGGTCAGCCTGTGGTATAGAAGGTACTTTTTCCGCAAGCTGTTCAGTCGCGCCGATAAGTCGTTGAAAATGATTTGCCCTTTAGCGCCCGAGGCGATCTTCCTCTCCGGCACTGATGTCAGTTTTCGGCCTGTCCCAGCCGAGTCAGCCTCGGAATCAGGATCAGAATGAGCCCATAGAAAAGAAGCGAGACCACGAGCGATCCTGCATTGCCGAATCGCAGATCCTCGAACAAGAGTTTCAGGGCGCCAAAGGCGACAGCAGCGTAGGCAACCCAGCGCAGTTCGACGCGTTTCGAACGAGAACCGAGATAGCTCAGCGCCAGGGCAAGCAAACATGTCACAACCGTTCGCACCACCGAAAGGCGCGAAGCGATCAGCCCCACGCGACCCGAGGCCAGCCACACGATCGCAACCGTAGCCAGAGCTGCCGCTGCAAAACTGAACAGCACCGCCGGAACTACCCAAAGCCGCCGCCGCTTGCGATTATCTCCCGAAACCCGCGACCCGATGGCGTAGCAGACGAAGGCCGAAACGGCCACCACCCAAACCCGCCAGTCCGGGTTCGCAGGCACGGTCCCCGCCAGAGCGTTTTGCGCATAACTCGGGAAAGGCGAGTTGGCTGCCGCTGCTGCTAGATAAAGGGATGCGTGCATGCCGAGGCTGAGCTTGCCGGTGCGTGAGTACAGGAAGGCTGTGGTCGCTGCCGCCAGGCACAAAAACGGTACCTGTAAATTTTCGGGGAAAAGCATGAAGCTTCCCGCCAGCAGAAGTGCGGCCGCGTAGTTTGCGCACACCCGGCGATTTCGCGTGTGTGCGTCGGCCACGAACCGCGACAGCGCGCCCCAGTAGCACACCCCTGCTGCCAACAGGAAAAAGACGCCGAGCATCGGCGCCGAAGCGCCCTGACTGGCGCGGAGCGATCCCCAACTCGCAACCACGAACGCCACCACGCCCTGCGCGATTTCAAAGATGGTGAGGCGATTGCGCAACGCGAAGCTGCGAATCCCAATGCTCCCAAGGTAGATGGCAAGCAGCGCAAAGCACAGCCCCGTCAGCATGGTTACGCTGACGGGGCGATAGCCAGCCGGAACGCCCTCGGGAGCTGCCAGGAGATAGACAAGCAGCAAAACCGCCAAATCCGCGGCAACAGCGGGAACCGCTCTCAGACTGAGCCTGTGTCCCAGGCAGGCAACAACTTCAGTGGCCAAGGCTATAGCCAGGAGCGCAGCCGCGAAGGGCACAAGCTCATGCGTCTCGACGATGAGCGCCAAAGCCGTAGCCACCGCCGCCAAGGTTGCCACCCACGGTATCACTTGCAAGTTTTGCCGCCAGGCCAGTGCCAGAGCAAGTACAACAAATGCAACCAGCAGAGCGGCCGTGACGCTTGGCGGCAGAACCTGGAAACGTACTGTGCCTTCCCAAAGCAGAGGCGCGAAGATCAATGCGGACGTGACTCCGTAGGTCACGCTGGCAATGTGACTCTTAGCGCGAACCCTGACGGCCCAGACCAGCCACATGCCCGCGTAAAGAATGGCGACGGCCAGCACCGGCAAGTGTGGCAACATGCCCGACTCAGATATGGCACGGAGCAGGTAAGCCCCGGCGATTGCAAGGATCGCCTTTCCGAACACGGGCACGGCGGCAGCCGGTCGTTCCAACTGGGGTTGTGCCGGCAGCATCGCGGGAAGCGGTTGGGCGGCACGGGCAGGTTCAGCCTCTACAGGAGCCGGCTTCTCCCGCTGCTCCTCTAATGCGGAGACGCGCCGTTCCAGTTCGCGCAGTCGTTCGCCGACTTGCTCGACATCCAACGCGATCCCGTCGTGCACTTGCGCCATTTGCTTCTCCGCATCTGTCCTGTTGCACCGGAGCTAGTTGATTCCCCGCGCCGGAGCGGCGGCGCTGATGACGGGCGCTGGGCTTGACTCCAGCCAGGGTGGCAGGAGTTTCACCAGAACCCACAGAATGACAAAGGGAAGAATCATGAGTATGAGCGCGGGTAACAACCCCTCCCGCGTGGCGAAGGCCATCTTGTAAGTTGTGTACCCGAGAAAGCTCTTGGAGAAAAGCTGGCCGCCGATTACCACGTTCCAGCGCATGGCAAAGATGCCCATCAGAGTCAAACATCCGGCTAATCCATAGATCCGCTTGCGCGTGGCCTCGGCGAGCTTCACAAACTGGATCAGACCGATCAACACAATGGGCGTAACTGTGCCCAGGAGGATCTGGACGATCACCTGGGATGTCCACAAGCGCGTATGCACCATGAAATCCAGGCTGCGGAAAGACTCGTCGGCCTCATAGATTCTTTGCAGCAGATCCAGCATTTCCAGGCTGAAGTCGATGATGAAGGTGTAGAGCAGATAGCGCGCGATCGTGTCCAGGCAGCGCATGTCGATCTCCCGCCCGCGCAACCGCGAAGAGAACATGTAAATCAACATGACCGCGGCAATGCCCGACACCATTGCCGAGAACACGAACACGATCGGCATCAGCGGCGACGACCACCAGGGGTTCGCCTTGACCGAGCCAAAAATGAAGCCGACATATCCGTGCAGAAGAAACGCGGAGGGAATTCCAATCAGCGTAATGAAATATCCGAGTCGCTCATCGATATGCAGCGAACGTTCACTGATATTGCTGGAGCCTAGAGTCAGGACGCGATAGACCAGACGCTTCCAGCCCCGCTCTTTCTGGGACATCACCACAATGTCGCGCCGATAGTCCAACCATATCTCCAACAGCAGCACCGCCATCAGGTACCAGAGATAAACAAAGCCGAACATGGCCATGGCCGAGGAACCGTGCGGCGTCAGATACATTTCCAGCGAACGTTCCGGATGTCCCAGGTGCAGTTGCAGCGGCAGGGGGGCAACCAGCAAAAAAGCAAGTGCGGTGAGCAGGGCCAGCCGATACGTCGGCTTCACTTCCTGCACTTGGAACACGCGTTCGAGCGAAGCCAGAATGAACGCACCCGCCACCAGTCCCGTGATGAACGGATAAAGAACGATCAGGATGCTCCATTGGAGCTCCACTTCGTTCGGGTACATGAAGCCTTCGACGGGTATTTGCACGAGCCTCCTTATCGCACCGAACCGTCCATGCCGTTGTAAAAAACCTTCGCCCCGGTAGCCATCTGCGGCTTCAGAACCTGAACCGAGTGCGTCCTCAAAAACTCATGAATCGGATCTTTGGGATTCTTCAAGTCGGCCAACTGGCGCGCGCCCGTGGGGCAGACCTCGCAGCACGCGGTCGTCAGTCCCTTGGTGATCCGGTGATAGCAGAGCGTGCACTTCTCCGCCGTGTTGCTCTTGGGATTGAGGAAGCGGCACCCGTAGGGGCACGCCTGGATGCAATACCGGCAACCCAGGCAGTACTTTTTGTCGATCAGCACAACTCCATCCGGCGCGTCAAACGTCGCACCCACAGGGCACACCTGCGTGCAGGGAGACTCCGCACAGTGATTGCAGAGCTTGGGCACGAAGAAGTTCTTGCCGCCTTCGGCGGGCTCGTGCAGGTAGCCGTGCTTGCCGCCATCGGGCGATTCCACCTCTGGCCTTTCAATCTTCCAATCGTCCCGATGGTAGCGCTCCACCCAGGTGCGGTAGTACCCGTCCGGAACATCATTCTCCTCCGCACAGGCGCGGACGCAAGTGCCACAGCCGATGCACTTGGTGATATCCATCAACATGCCCCACCAGTGATCCGTCAGCCTATAGTTGGGCGAGGCCTCCGGCGTTCCGGCGAGAACGTACTTCCAGGCCACCGCGGCCGCAGGCATCAGCACCAGCAATCGACGGCGAGTGATGTCCATTATTTCTTCACCTCCGTCTCAATTTTCGGCCGGTGCGGTTGATGGCAAGTGTCGCAGGCGAGCCCGCCGGAGTGGTCCGCCGTAACCACCTGAGGAAACCCGCTCGGTTTGGCGCTGTTGGCCTCGTGACAACGGGCGCACACCACCATGGTATCCAGCTTCTTCGGTTGCACCGAACCGGGATCGTCTGCGTGCTTGGCTTGCGCTTCATGGCAGGCTTCGCAAGCCACCACCACATGTTTACCTTGCTTCTTCACATCCACCACGTCGGTGTGACAGGCCTCGCAAGTTTGGTGACCGGCAAAGGCAACCGGCCGGGCGGCTGTCTCGGCGATAGCGGCACCGCGGTAGTGTCCGTACTGCCCAAAACTGCGAGGCACGAGCGCGAATCGCAAGACCACAAACGCAATCAGAGCCAGTACGATGACGGCCGCGAGCCGGATAAGGTGTTCTGTGTCCTTGAATCGCTTCATGAGTGGATCAGTTTGCTGTTCCGTTCTGTCGGCGCAGTTTCTTCTCGACTTCCACCGACCGGCGCGAAGCGAGAATCATGGGCGCGAGGCGAAACGCCTGGGAAACGCGCTTTCGCCACAATAACGATTGCCTCGGCGCCCAGCTGCCGGGGCATCTTCATGCCAACTCGAATCTTGTGATTATCACTACGATCTCTTACTAGGACGATGATCGAAGTCACAGGCTTCTGTGATTCTGGTCACGACACGCAGTACGCACCCGCGGCGTCGAGCGCTTATTTCGTCGCGCCCACGGTCATGCACGCAGTCATGCGCACGCGCACGCCAGAGTTACATTTCTTAATTGGATTGATAGGGTGAGTACCACCCGTCAGCAGCTTGCCAAGGCCGAAAAAGCGTCTTCGCGACTTTCAATCGGCGGGAAACGCAATCGTCCGCCCGTCGCCGCCCGCTGCTTGTGCGATCGCGACGACCGCCTCCGCCTGCGGCACGGGGCTGGCGGAAATCCTCGCCGGCGCACCGCGCCAGGCGCCGGCCTTGAACCCCTCCCTTACCAGCTTGAAGATGGTTCGCCGATTTTGCGCAATCACCTTCAGCCATGCCATTTTCCCCATCATGGGAAAATAAATGCCGCGGAAACAGAGCCGCGCCAGGAAGATGTTGACGCGATAACCCAGGGGCTGGTCGTTCAGCGCTTCGACCGCATGCGCCAGAGCCTCCGCACTATAAGCCTGGTCCCAGCCGTAATTCACTTCGGCATGAGCCTCTTCAATGCTCATCTTCAACGGCGTGTGCGCCATCGCAAACGGAATGAACTCCTGCCAGTGCTTGGGCCGCGTCAGCCGCCCCGCCTTCTCCAGCCGCTTGTAGAGCGGCGTTGCGGGCAGAGGAGTCAGCAGGCCAAAGATCGGCAGACCCGGAGGCCAGGTCCGAACTTGTTCCAGAGTTCGCTCGGCCACTCCGGTCGTGTCATTGTCCATGCCAAAAATAAACGACGTAATGGCGTACACATTGCGTTGCGCCAACCGCTCCAGCACCGCCCCATACTCACCCGGCTTGTTGAACCCTTTGTTCATGTCTTTCAGATTGGCCGGGTCGATCGACTCCATGCCGATAAAGATCCACTTGCCTCCCGAAGCCGCGATCAGGTCCACCAGTTCCTCGTCACGCAATAAATTCGCGCTGATCTGCGCCACCCAATGCACCTGCGCGCCGGCGGCAATGATGTCGCGCAGCAGCGACTTCGTGCGCTTGATATTGATGGCGAAATTATCGTCGATGAAGAACACCGCCATCTGTCCCTTCTCGCTGCGGGCGCGGGCCTTCAATAACAGCAACTCATTCACCACGCTCTCATTGGTGCGAAAACGAATGGAGTCCCCGAAGAATCCGGTCACCGTGCAGAACTCGCAGCCGTAAGGGCAGCCTCGCCCCGATTCAACCGGAATAAGCCGAAACGTTCCCCAGCCTTCGCCGATTTTCTGGAGCGTGGCCTTCACGGCCTTCGGCACCAGATTGAACTGCTTGAGATCGATCGACTGCCACGGAATCACCGG
>JBEKFN010000161.1:0-9228 GCA_050013295.1 Terriglobales bacterium | reverse complement strand
CGGAATATTACTGGCTCTGCCGTAGCTGCTCAGCGGCGATGACGCTGCATATCAGCAAAGAGGGAAAAGTGATACCTGTTACGTTCCCAGCGCCAGTTCATGGTGGCCCCTCTGGGAGTGATCTCATCGCGTCAATGCGGCAGGAAGGGCTATTGCTTAGCTGCGTTAGCTTCTCGACAGAAAGACATCGCAGACGTGCGGGACGTGCGGGATTCGGCGGAAGACGGAGAAGAGACCATGCCGCATGAATGGGAGAAACTCGATGATGAAGTGGCGGCAGGAGCGATTTGCGTAATGCCCGACTGGAGGACTTCATGGAATACTTTCGCCTGGACCATCCACCGGATCCACTGATTCTTTGTAATCGTTCGAACTGCGAACACATCGCCGACTATCTGGAAGTCAACGAACCTGGACGTGAGGACTTCGCCTGCGCTGCCCACACCAGCAGTGAAAGGCATGTCTCAGTTCTGCCCAAGGGCGTACCCAGTGCCGATCCGCACCGGAGCCGACCTGCTGCCTAGCCCTGCTCTGCACCGTTATGGCTAGTCTCTACATTCACGGCGAACCCGTACTCTGCCGAGATCATGGCCACAACAATCGGTACTTGGTGCTGTCATGAAGTACAAACGGACTGACATGACCGTTTACGTCGAAGGTGACTATGGACAAAGGAAAGCAGCCGTTCTTGTGCTTCGGAATGCGGGACTAACTCAGGTTTGTCCCTACTGCCACCAAGGTGTGATCGAACGGAATGGTGTCATTCGGGACCAGTGCAAAATCTGCAAACGAAAGGTTGTAAAACTCCCACTGGGTCCCTGAATAATTCCGTCGTTGAAATTCAACGTCGGTTTTTGGCGCTGAGGCAAGAACATTGCGGCAGGCTTTATGCCATGATGCGAGTTTGAACTCCCCGGTTCTATTTTGAATCAGCACCCTCTGGTGAATCTTCAATCTCTTTCTTCATCTCACTCTCGTAATCCGACTTCTCGTCCCAACGGTGGAGCATCTGTTCTCCACACTTGTTGCATGTTGACGGGCTGGTGGCATTATTGTTGATTTCCTTATACCCACACCCAACACAGATGTGTTTCATGCGGTTCATTTTCGTTTCTCGCCGAGCTACTGTTGTGCGTTAGAATCGAAGTCCAAATTCTGTTTCTGGCAGCAGGTCGTGCCTCAGGATGTGAGTCGTGCTAACTATGCGCCAATCTCGCCGAAAAAGATGTGATCGGGGGGCAAACGGCGGTGATGAATATCACACAGAATTTCAGAGTAGATCCCGCTTCACGCCGCTCTTTCAATTGTCGGCTCGTTCTGGGCTGGCTTTTTTGTGCCTCGCATAGAGCGTTACACTGATTTCTCCGACTCGAATCTTTCGACCGCGCATTTGAAATTCCTCCCGTTCTTTTCAATACTGAGAACGAGGGGGACTGTCCCAAGAATTCGGGACAGCAGGCTCTAAGCGATTGAAAAAAATCGGGCTCTATAGTCACGAAAGTTTGACGCGACTGCCCGGACGCCGGAGGTAAAACAGTGGCCATTTTCGAAGCAGCACGTGTGGCCCCGCATGCCGCTCGCCATGTCGCTCAGCATTTCGCTCAGCATTTCGCTCAACGAGCGGCGTTCTACGCGGTCATCGCGTGCTGGTGGATATTTCTCCTGACGTTCTGGCTGAGGAAGCGTCCGCCCCAAGCCCGCGAGACAAAACGCGATTGGACTTCGCTCATCGGAATGTTTCTGCAAGGCGCGGCCTACGTCTGCGTCTGGTCGTTCCCCTTAGAGCAGAAACATTTTTCGCCGGTTAGGCCCGGTCCGCCGGTGGTGGAATGGGGACTGGCGGCGTTGACTGTGGCCATCGCCGTCGCTTCGACATGGCTGGTGAACGCCGCCGCGCGCCGTTTGGGCAAGCAATGGGCTCTGGCCGCGCGCCTGGTGGAGGGCCACACGCTCATTCAGGACGGGCCCTATCGCTTCGTAAGAAACCCGATTTACGCGGGCATGTTTGGAATGCTCGTGGCTACCGGACTGGCGGTGACGCAATGGATTCCGCTGCTGCTTGCGATCGTGTTATTCATTGCTGGAACCTACATCCGGGTTCGAAGTGAAGAGCGGCTGCTGCGCGAGGCCTTTGGCTCCGAGTTCGAAAAGTACGCGCGCCAAGTGCCGGCGCTGATCCCGGGAATCTACTGAGCGGACCTGCTCGGGTGGGGACGCGCGTGTGGGGGACGTTCGTGTGGGGACGGGCGCCCTCGCCCGTCCAAGCCGAGCGCAGCTCGGCAGTCTGCCTGTGGTCACAGCAATTCTGGATTCGCTGTAAGTCTCGACATTGCTGAGCAACTCGTGTTGCAGGCCGCAGCCGCCTCAGCGCCTGAAGTCACGCCCTTCCCCAAACCCCGCGAATCAGAATTTCCCTGTCGCGTAGCGCTCACGCATGAAATCGCCAATTGCCGTGTACGCGGCGCTCAGCGTCTTTTCGTCGGGCAGAAACACGATGCGGAAATGTTTCGTCCCCGGACGCTGGCCGAAACCAGAGCCGTGCACGACCGTCACATATTTCTGGCGAATGAGTTCGGTGACAAAAACGTCGTCGCCTTCCGGAATGTCGATGCGCGGATACGCATAGAAAGCCCCGCGCGGCGCCACGCAACTCACGCGCGCAGTTTCGGCGCACCATTTCATGGTCAGGTCGCGGCGGCTGCGCAGCTTGCGCTTGACTTCGACCAGGTGATCCTGCGGGCCTTCGAGCGCAGCTTTGATCGCGTACTGTTCGGGATGGTTGGCGCAAAGGCGCGCCCGCAACAGCTTGTTCACGCCTTCCAGATACGGCTTGATGACGGAAGCGTCGCCGCTGGCAATGCCCCATCCAATGCGCCATCCCGGGGCAAGGTAATTCTTGGAGAGTCCGCCGAACGTAATGACCGGCAGATCGGGCGCGACCGGGGCCATGGCAACATGGGGCTCGTCGTCCTGGGTTTGACTGTCGATAATCAGCTTGTCGTAAATTTCATCGGCAAAGATAATCAGATTGTGTTGGCGGGCGAGTTCGGCGATCTGTTCCAGCATCGCGCGCGTACATACCGAGCCCGTCGGATTGTTGGGATTGATCAGCACAATCCCGCGCGTCCGCGGCGTGATCTTATTCTTGATGTCGTCGAGATCGGGCTGCCAGCCGTCTTCTTCGTTCAGGTAGTAATTATTCAGTCCGATTTCGTACTTCGCCAGAACCGCGGAATAGAGCGGATAGTCGGGGCAGGGCGTAAGCAGGTTATCGCCCGGATTGAGCAGCGCGGCCAGGCAGAAGTCGACCGCCTCGCTGACGCCCGAAGTGACGAAGACATCCTGAATGTTAGTGATCCCTTTGCGGACCGCCTCGCCACGAATCGCTTCGAGCGCCTGCGGGATTCCCGAAGAACTCGAATATCCATTGTTACCGTCGCGCATTGCTCGATAGACAGCTTCAATCATGTGGGCGGGCGTCTGGAAGTCAAAGTTGAGCGGGTCGCCAATGTTGAGCGGCAGAATTTTATGTCCCTGCCGGGCGACTTCGTCGGCGATGCAGGCCAGGTCGCGAATGGCGTAGCGGACGTTTTCCAGACGGGCGGCAGGGGCAATTTCGCGGGCTTGCGTCAGAGGCATTTAGCACTCCAAAAAAGCGAAAAGCGATTAACGCAGAGATCGCAGAGTAAGACCGCAGAGTACGCAGCGAAAAACAAGGAAATAAAACTCCGCGCTCTCTGCGTAGACTCCGCGCCCTCTGCGTTAAAGATCTTCTTCACTCCACCCGATCGATCTGCGCCTTCTGCAGCTTGTCGGAGTAATCCACGTATACTGCTTTCCACTCAGTGTAGAAGTCAATCGCGCCGATGCCGCCCTCGCGGTGTCCGTTGCCGGTTGCTTTCGTACCGCCGAAGGGCAGGTGAACCTCCGCGCCGATGGTCGGGGCGTTGATATAAGTGATCCCGGCCTCGAGGTCGCGGACGGCGGCGAAGGCTTTATTGACGTCCTTGGTATAGAGCGCCGACGAAAGGCCGTACTCGATGTTGTTGGCGATTTCGATGGCGTTCTCGATATCGTCGCAGGGAATGATCGAAACCACCGGCCCGAAGATCTCTTCCTGCGCAATGCGCATCTTGGGATCGACGTCGGTGAAAACGGTGGGTTCGAGGAACCAGCCGTGCTGGTATTCACCTTGGTCGAGCCGGTGGCCGCCGGTGACGAGCTTGGCGCCTTCGGTTTTTCCGATCTCGATATATTCCAGGTCGGTCTTGAGCTGGCTCTCGTTGATCGCCGGACCCATCTCGACCGTCTCGTCGAGACCGTTGCCGACTTTGATCTGCTTCGCGCGCGCCACGAAGTGATCGACAAACTCGGTGTAGACGCCTTTCTGCACGATGATGCGGCTGGTCGCGGTGCAGCGTTGTCCGGTGGTGCCGAACGCACCCCAGAGTCCGCCTTCGATGGCGAGGTCGAGGTTGGCGTCGTTGAGCACGATCATCGGATTCTTGCCGCCGAGTTCGAGCGAACAGCGCTTGAAGCTCGTGGCCGCCGTGGTACCCACGATTCTGCCAACCGCCGAGGAGCCGGTGAGCGAGATGGCGCGTACCGCCGAATGCTCGGCGAGTGGTGTGCCGACCTCCGCACCGAAGCCGGTCACGATGTTGATCACGCCTTTCGGGATTCCGGCATCGGTGAGCGCCTGAACTAAATTAAAAGTCGAGAGCGGAGTGTCCTGGGCCGGCTTGATCACGCACGCGTTGCCGCAGACCACGGCGGGCAGCAGCTTCCACGAAGAGATGGCCATGGGGAAGTTCCAGGGCGTGATCATGCCGCAAACGCCGATCGGCTGGCGGATGGCCATGGCAAACTTGTTGGGCAACTCCGAGGGCACGGTCGGGCCGAACAGGCGGCGGCCTTCGCCGGCGTTGTAGTAGGCGGCGTCAATCGCTTCCTGGACGTCGCCGCGGGTTTCTGCCAGCACCTTGCCCATTTCGCGGGTCATGTCACGGGCATAATCTTCTTTCCGCTCGATCAGGATCTCGGCGGCCCGGAAGACCATCTCGGCGCGGCGGGGCGCGGGCACGAGGCGCCACTTGGCAAACGCACGCTTGGCTGCGTCCACGGCCGCGTCCACATCGGCCTTATTCGAGCGCTGGAAAATGGCAACGACTTCGCGCGTATCCGCGGGGTTGCGGTCTTCGAAAGTCCGTCCGCTGACGGATTCGACCCATTCGCCGTCAATGAAATTCTTGAAAACTCTGGTCTTGGTCGTGCCGCCCGCGATCACTGGTTTGGTCAGAGTATCGGTCGCCATAGGAACCTCCTGGGAGTAGTGCAGACACTCTATGCTAACAATGGGGGTGAAGGCGGGCAAGGGAAGGAGCAGCGTTTAACGCCGGGTGGGATCCGACATTGTTTGGGGCTGCGTCCCATAGACGGAAACCCATTACAGGCGTAACTATCGCAGGCGATGGCGAAAAGTTTAGCCTAGAGCTTTGACAAGACTATCGCGGCGAGAGCAGAATCAGTTTGTTGGATGAATGCTGGTGACCGATGCCGATCCAACGAAGTGAGCTGATTCAATGTCGACTGCTCCCGCCACGCCGCCAGAAGAGAAGGTAAGCAAGATGCGAATGAGTGCGGTATCCCATCGGATCGACGCTTCAGAGGACGAGCGGAATCCCATAAGTGTTGTACTGGCTGTGATGCTGGCGGCGCTCGCCGTCTTTCCTGTGGTCGTGTATTTTGGGCTATTGCCCCCGTTGCTTGTTCAATATCTTGATGTGCTATTTCGCTGACGAGTGCACAGACACAAGTGGAGCTTCTACAGATTCGTATATGGCGCGCTTGGCGCGCTGGCTCCCGAAGTGGTTCGCATACGCCAAGCCTCTGATCTTTCCCTCATACACTCTTCGCCTTACCTGATTGTGATTTCCATCGTCTTTGTACTGCTCGGGGGTGTGTTTGCCTATGCTTGGGAAGAGGCCCACCCGATCAAGTGTCTCTACATTGGCGCCACCTTCCCCATTTGGTTGACGGCTTGGGCGCATGTGCTATCGCCGGCGGCGAAGTAGCCTCGTGCTCCTAGGTCCAGATGCCTAAGACATCGGAGGTTCCGCATAGTCACTTTCGTAACCTTTCCAGCAATGACTCAAGTCTAATACCCATCCCAGCAGAGCTATGATGGTCTCAGTGTGAGAGATCTCCGGTATTTTCAGAATTTTGCATTGAGGTTGGCACCGGCTCGTGTCGAATAAACCCAAGGCGGGACTCTACGTTGCCTGGAAGACGGTGACGTATCGCAGCGTGATTATAGTGCTGCTCAGTGCGGCGCTGGTCTTTGGCTGCGCTATGCACGTGGCGTTTCCGAAATTCACCGACTCCACGGTCAAGGCGGCCGGTGATTTTTCGACGGGCGTGCTCGAAAAAGTTGCGGGACTGACGCCTAAGTTCAAGGGGCCGTCGGCCACCATTTCGCAGCAGGCGCACTTCACCGCGCTCGATGGCACCATCCGGGTAAGGAAAGGCAACGGCAACAGCTGGATCAACGCCGATTACAACGTCCCGCTCGAAAAGGGCGACGTGGTACAGACCGGCGCCGAAGGCATGGCGAAGATTGTTTTCAACGACGGTACCAACTACACCGTGAAACAGGATTCGCTGATCGTAATCGAAGAGAACTCGGCCAACGATCAGCAACAAACCAGCGTGTCGGTGGCGGTGTCGACCGGCACGGTCGACCTGACTACGGCGACCTATGTTCAGGGTTCGAAGTCGCAGGTGATTGTGGCGGGCGCGAAAGCTTCGCTCGCTCCGGATTCGGCAGCCATGGTGCACAATAATCCGAAGGACGATCAGCACGAAATTTTGGTAAAGAAAGGCAGCGGCGAGGTCGAACGCAACGGAGAAATGGCTCACCTGTTGCCCTGGGAAAAGGTGAGTTTCCGGAGCGAATCGAAAACCATGGAACGGGCGACGGAAATCGGTCCGCCAGCGCCCATTACGCCGGGAAACATGATGCCGGTTTTCATCAACGCCGGGGAGAAGTCGAAGGAAGTAGAGTTCGCCTGGACGCCCATGGCGAACGCCGCCGGATACCGGTTGCGCATTTCGCACAATCCGTATTTTTCGTCGTTATTGCTCGACCGCAAGGTGGAGACGCCAAGTGTGGTGGTGACCGGCCTGCCCGTCGGCGCTTATTATTGGTCGATCCAGTCTTA
Organism: Terriglobales bacterium; assembly: GCA_050013295.1. Lineage (GTDB taxonomy): Bacteria > Acidobacteriota > Terriglobia > Terriglobales > Acidobacteriaceae > Acidiflorens. Next base: position 2,008 of record JBEKFN010000161.1, on the reverse strand, counting down.
CGACTCGGCGGGCAAGGCATCGGTGGAAAGCGAAAAGAATCGCTTTACTATCATTGTCAAGGCCAAGGAAAAAATAGAGCTGTCGCTCGAGATCGATCCGCTTATCCAGCACGGACACGTGATCGAAGTGACAGGCAAGACCGAAGCGGGAGCGCGCGTCATGGTAAACGGCAAGGAAGTGCCGATCGTCGGCGACGATGGTACGTTCCACTATTTCACGCCGCTCTTGCCTAACGGGGAAAACCTGATCACGGTCACGGCGCAGAATTCCAAAGGTGGAGTCAATACCCACCAGGAAAAAGTGGTGATTCAGTAAGGATTCATGTTCCGAACAATGTTTCTGAGAACCGGTGCCCTAATTACAACCAGTTCTCCTGAACATCGACGTAGAATAGAAGAAACATAGAACAGAGGAAAAAAGGGGACAGCGGCTCGTACGGAAACCGGCGAAGGCCCGGCTTCCAGGGCGAGACGAATTCCCGGAAGAGAGAAGTATTGCTATGTCAAACAACGGGTTTCATAACGGCTCATCGCGTTCGCACAATCTACGTTCGCTGTTCAGCATGTTTTCGAGCGATCTCGCCATCGATCTGGGGACGGCGAACACGCTGGTGTACGCGCGCGGCAAGGGCATTGTGGTAAACGAGCCTTCGATCGTGGCCATCAACAAGAACACCGGCGAAGTGGAGGCCGTCGGCAAAGAGGCCAAAGAGATGCTGGGACGCACGCCCGGCAACATCGTGGCCATCAAGCCGATGAAAGACGGCGTCATCGCCGACTTCAAGGTCACCGAGAAAATGCTGAACTACTTCATCCAGAAGGCGCACAACCGCAAAATGCTGGTGCATCCGCGGATCGTGATTGGCGTCCCTTCGGAAATCACGCAGGTGGAAAAGCGCGCGGTCATGGATTCCGCCTATCGTGCCAAGGCCAGTGAAGTTCACCTCGTGGAGCAAGCCATGGTGGCCGCCATCGGCGCGGGCCTGCCCATTACCGAGCCCAGCGGCAACATGGTCGTCGACATCGGCGGCGGCACCACCGACATCGCGGTAATTTCGCTCAGCGGCATCGTCTATTCGCGTTCCGTGCGCATGGCCGGAAATCAGATGGATGAGGCCATCATGAACTACCTCAAGCGGAAATATAACCTGCTGGTGGGCGAGCGCACCGCTGAGCAGATCAAGATGGAAATCGGCTCCGCCTATCCGCTCGACAAGCCGCTAACCATGGAAATCAAAGGCCGCAACCTGATCGAGGGCGTGCCCAAGACCATCACAGTAGACGACAGCGAAATCCGCGAGTCGCTTAGTGAATGTGTTTCCACCATCATGAATGCGATCCGCGTGGCGCTCGAACGCACACCGCCGGAACTCTCCGCCGACATCAGCGACCGCGGCATCGTGCTGACCGGCGGCGGCGCGCTCATCAAGAACCTAGACAAGCGCATCCGCGAGGAAACCGGGTTGCCGGTCTCGATTGCCGACGATCCGCTCTGCAGCGTGGTGCTCGGCACCGGCAAGATGCTCTCGGACTTCAAGCTGCTCCGCAAGATTTCGATCGAGTAGAGCTGCGGGTTGCGAGCGAAAAGCAGGTCCTTCCCCTTCGACTACGCTCAGGGTCAGGATGACAATTTTTTGGCACGCTGACAATTTCTGCCGGGACGACATCTCAGGCGTGACGGGTTTACTGACGACTGATAGCTGAGAGCTGAGAGCTGCTGTTATGGATGTCCTCGGACGCTACCGCAACCTGATCGTGCTGGTGGGGGTGTTGTTCGCTCAGGTACTGGGCTTGGCCGTGCAGGTCAGGCGCACAACCGACAGCGAACCTACGCGCCTGATCCGAGTCTGGGCGGTGGGCACGATCACTCCTCTCGAAAAGACGCTGGTGTGGACGCAAACCACCAGCAGAAACATCTGGCACAACTACTTTTACCTGCGCGGCGTGCGCGCCGAGAACCGCAGCCTCAAGGCGCAGATTGAGCGTATGAGTCTGGAGCAGGTGCGGA
>JBEKFN010000160.1:0-9242 GCA_050013295.1 Terriglobales bacterium | reverse complement strand
GGGCCCAACGTTCCAAATCCTGTTTCTCTGCTGGAGTAATGATGAGCAAGTTTCGATTATCCGTCATGTCTCATAGACGGTCGAAATATGCTTTCGTTATCACTGGGACATTATACTAGTGACCTGTCGCGGAGCAACCATTACCAGACCTTGCATCTGTTGTTACGATCGCCGAAGCGAACCCTTGCGTAATCAAGATCAGCATCCGGCATCAGCAGCATCGCTCTCCTGCATCCGCAGTAACGAACTCACTGCGACAGGCCACTAGTCCAGGTTCCAACCTCAGGGTTGCCCGTGATGCACCCATGACCTCCTGTCCATCCCGAGAATGCAGACCAAAGTTCAAAGTGTGGAAGTGACGCCAACACCACTTCCACGAAGCCATGAAATTTCAACTGGCAGGCCCGCACGTTTGCTAAGTCGCCTTCACGACCTCTGCATCACGCTTCGTTTTCATGAGCGTCGAAATAGTTCTATGAGAATCCAAATAAGTATCCACCACGCCCACCATTGAATGCGTATGGGACTAGTGAGCCTGCTTCGCGTACGCAGGGATTTTGAAATGTGCCACCATCGCACTCGCCAGACCGTCCTGCGATATAGACCGGTCTGATTCTGTTGGAGAAAGCGCGCCAGCATTGGAATATCGGTCAGCAGGAGCCGACGGCGGTCCTCGAACCACTCGTTGCTATTCTCCTTGCAGTCGAAGGAGCTGCGATATTGATTCCAGGTTTCAAGCAGTCCACGCTGGTCCCCCAGCAGAGCGCAGGCCTCCGCCTTCACGTGAGCCAGGTATCGAGCGCAGTGGTCATGAGGAAGGTCGCGAAGCGCATCGCCGGAAGTCGCAACGATCTCCTTCAAATCACTTGGCCACAATCCCGAAAGACAGCCTACATAGTTGGCCACCATCCACATGCCTACTCCGCGACGTCCGCGCCACGAAGACATCATTTTGCGGGCCTCACTTTTTCGTTTGAGACAAGCAAGCGCGCGACCCGTTTGTGCCCAGGTAGAAATGTCGTCTTCCACCTCTGCCTTGTGTTTCTTCCAATAATTGATGACCAGCCGGTAGTGACCGACATCATTGAACCGGTCAAGAGCCTTGGCGCGATAGGCGCCATCAATCCAAGGACTGCGATCGGCGAGTTCCAGCAGGCTCTGCAGTTCCTTGACACCGCGATCCGGAAACCAGCTTGCCCACAGCGATTGCGGAATTTTCTTTTCGGTCTTTGCGTTCTCCAGCGCGTGGGAACACAAAATGAAGAATGCCCGGGGCGTGGGGCGAAGCTGTTTTTCGAGTGACCGGCGCGCCTCTTGATAAGCTCTGTCCGTGAACTGCATCTTCTTGAGGGCTTCCCAGGCGTAGTCGGCCGGCCACGGGGAGCTCTCCGCTTCCGCATAGAAAATGCGTTGCATGGCTGTAATTGCTTCGTCGAGTTTTCTTTCTTGCGTGCGGACCTCGACCAGACGCGCCAGATAGTACGGATTGTTTGGGTCCGAGGGGTGGACCGAATTCAGAACAGCGTGCGCCTCGGTGACCCGCTTTGCTCCACGAAGCAAATCGTAACGATGAAGATGGAGAGGAAGCTCCTCAGGGAAATCGTGGAGCAAACCGCTCCATTCCGCATCCAGTTCATTGACGGGAAGGCCCGCGTTTTCAAGCACGACCAGGCGCTGCCTTCGGAATTGTGGATTGGTGCGAAGTTCTTCCGGGATTTTGCCCAGCAATTCACGAGCCTGATCCCGAGCCTGGTCTTCGACTAGCCAGTCGACCAGCAAACTCCATCCCCACAAGTACCAAGGGTAAGCCCGGACCGCGGAGGCTACTTCCTCCCGCGCTTCCTGCTTTTTCCCCTGCTGGCGGTGAATCCACGCTAGCCGGCCCTGAACTGGCGACGAGTCGCCCAACCTGGGGAGAATGTTCTGCATTACATGCTCAGCGTCATCGTGCCGGCGCTGCTCCACTAGGAGAATGGATAGCTGGTCCGCAGCATCGAAAAATACAGGGTTGAGGGCCAGGCTGCGCCGGAAGCAGGATTCGATTTCGCCAGGTTGCGCAAACCGGCGCAGTTTGTTAAGGGTAGTGCCAAGCAGAAACCACAAATAAGCGCCCCGCGGATAGACGATCACGCCGTCGCGGGCCCTTGCCACCGCTCCCTCTTGGTCGCCGCAATCCAGCAGCAAGCGAATGGCGCGGTCGCGCCAGTTGACATCGCGAGGCGACCGTTCCGAGATCTTGCGAATCATGCTCTTGGCGCGATCGAAATGGTTATGGCGGATAAGAATCTGGATGAGGGCGTCCGACACCTGTTTATTCCGGGGGTCGTTTGCTCCAGCCTCTTCGAGAAGCTTGCGAGCTTCGTCACGTTGACCGCGGAGTTCATAGACCCACGCGAGTTGGATTCGGGCGCCCGAGTTATCTGGATGACGGCGAATGATCTCGCGCAAGCCATCCTCCGCCTCGGTGAGTCGGCCCAGCTTGCGGCAGGCGTGTACCAGCGAGAAGCGCAGACCGGGGTGAGAGGGGAAATGATCGACCGCCGGACACAGCAATGTGTGCGCGCGCTCTGCATCGGTGCGACCCTGTCCGTGGTTTAGCAAAAGGTCAGCAAAAGAGTTGGTGATCTCTGGATCGTCCGGACGCAGCTGGTTCCAGCGCGAGACTGCTTCTTCGGCCATAGTGACGCCGAATCGTTGGGCGAGCAGAGGCACCATGTCACGGGAAATCGCCAAATGTCCGGGAGCGCGCAGAAGCATCGGCTCGATCCGTGCCCAAACTCCCCGGCGCTCCTCAGCCTTACAGCCGGCTGAGCATTCCCAAAGCCATTGGTAGCTGTAGGAGCCCGACGGATCGCGATCGATCGAATCGAGCCAGGCGGCGACCGCCTCCGTCCACTCCCCACGAGCCTGATGCCATCGCGCATGGGCACGGATGGTTGCCGGATCTTCCGGGGCGGTACGATTGCATTGCGCAAGCAAATCGATGACGCGAGTCCGGAATCGCAGGCGTGTCCGATCATTTGCTCTTTCGTAGTCTTCAATACAGGCGAAGGCGAGTTCCCGCCACGCCCACCCGTCTTCTGGGTTGCGTTTTACACGGCGGAGCAGCAAGGAATATTTTTTGAGCTTCGATTCTCCAGCCAATTTTCGGTAATACAGCTCCTCGAGCTCATCATGACCAGGATTGTCTGCCAACCAACGAGAGCACTGCTCCAGCGCCGGCCGGGTGCCATCGCGCTTCCCAATCAGATCGGCCAACGCGTAGCGAGCCGGCATGTGATGCGGCACTTCGCGCACCCAACCCTCGGCGTGCTCGATGGAGCGTCGCAAATCGCCGCGTAGGCGATAGAACTCCACTGCCGCTTCACGGAACAGAGGCAAGTTGCCAGCCCCTTGCAGAAGGCCGAGGTGCTCTTCGGCTTCCTGCCAGCGCCCCATGCGGGCGAGGAACGGGACGACGAATCCCAGCAGTTCCGGCAAACTCCCATGCCGGGTCAGCGCTTCGGTGCAGGTGGAGAAAGCACGATCCGGGTGCCCCCATTGTTCCAAGGATCGAATCCAACTAATCCACGTTCCAACGGCGCGCGCCGAGCTGCCGAACTTCCGAACCCGACTCTCGAGCCAGGAAAAGCCCTCTTCTTCCCGGTGGTTTCTCGCCAAGGCATCGGCATAGGCAACGGCGTAGTGCTCATTGCCGACGGCTTGGCAGGAGGAGATGCGAAAGCACAGCAGAGCTCCCTCCGTATCGCGATCTTTCCAACGGAGGTCTCCCAGTACATGCCAGCCGTCGGCCGACTGCGGTTGTCGCCGGATTAGGCCATAGAGCAGGGTACTGGCGTTCTGCCGGGTCTCGGCGGAGAAACGCAGCATGTCGGCATATTCAGAGACGTAGCGTGCGGGCGGAAACAGCCAGTCCTGCTGCGATTGAACTCCGGGAAGAATGCCGCGCTCCACTACGCCAGCGAGCGTCTCTCGCATCAGGGCGGTGTTGCCCCGCGATCGACAAGCCGATAGCAATCGTGACCGCAAAAAGGCTGAGTTGGGGAACTCGTTCAACAATTGCTGGAAGCCGAGTAACGCTTCGCCCGTGTGGCCATCCTCGGCGGCCTGAATGGTGCGCAGTAATCGAGTTCCTGGATGAGAAGGAAGTTTCACCTCGACTTCACGGACAATTTCACGGGCTGCGGTCGGTCCCTGCAATGTCAGGGCCTTTCTGTGCGACTGCGCCGCAGTCATGATGGCTACATCATTCTCTGGCAGTAGTTGATCGAGCAAAGCGGCTTTTTCCGGGGGAACAGCGGCCATACCTTTTATCCCCAGAGGTTCGCGGCTCTTTGCAAAACCTTCCAGCAGATACTCGGCGTTGCGGTATGCCATGGGGTCATGGATAATCAATGTTCCCGCTCCCTCGTCCAGGCCCACCACCGCGACAGCGTGAGCATTGTCATCGCCCTCAAATGTCAACACGAAACCGATTCCATTCGTGATGAGACGGTTGGCCGTATCCGAAGTGACCGCGAAGAAGCGAACTGCGACCCCGTGTTTTTCCAGCCATTCGGCTGCCGCCCACTCGGCGGTTCCACCGAAGGTAATCTCTGAAGCCATGACATCTGGGTTGAGGCGTTCTCCGACCGTGGCCAGAACCGAGGCAAGGCTCGTGGGAAGACACGCTTCGTGCTTCTGTATCGCGCGAGGAAAAGACAGGCGGATGCGGCGCCCTTTGGGATTCTGCCGAAGATTCGCCAGTATTTTGCCATAGAAAGGAATGCGCACTTCCTCCGCCCAGCGTTCCATCTCGGCGTGATCATCAGCAAGCCCCGCAATATCGAGGCGGATGCGCGAAAAGAACCGGCGAGGGTTCCGATCGGCTAGCGGGGCTAAGGCGGGCAAACGTTCCGCAAACGCAAGGGCTTCGTCGAGGGCTCGACGACGACCGTCACCATCAAGAGTCTCGGCGAGAGCGGCCTGATACCAGCAGGCCAAGTGAACGACTTCATAGGACTGGCTGTCTTTCGATGCAGCCGACAGCCGCTGGGCCGATTCCTCGACGCGGCCAAGACTGAGCAGACTAGCTGAAAGACTACGGGCCGCGTGGGGTGAGCCGGGATTAATCTCCCATGCCTGCTCGGCATGTTTCAACGCCTCGTTCCAGCGGTCTTCAAGTCCAAGAACGTCAGACTCGCAACTCGTTATCCATCCATCCCGACACTGTAGGCGGTGGGCACGCTCCAGACATTTGTGAGCGCTTCGCGAGTCCGCAGCAGAGCTCGCCGCAAAACATCGAGCACCTGTGGATGTTCCTGTGGAAAGCTGGAAAGAAATTAATCTCCCATTCATTAAGCGATAACGATTCAATGGGTTGCGTTTCCGGTTCTTGATCCATTGCAACCGGCTAATTGCACTGAAAACGGGCATTGACAATCTTCCAGCAAATCTCTAAGGTGGCTCCCGTCGACGGCTGAAAGGGTTGGCTTAATTAAACTTTTGCCAGTCCGAAGTAGGCTGAGTGATCAGCTCAGCGGGGCAACCCGAAGAGCAGCCAGACCTGAAAAAACCGACGGCTCTGCGAGGGGTAGTTGGGGTTTGGGACCGCGAAAGCGGTGATCGCATCAAGGGCTGTGACGGTACGTGTCTCCACGCTGTTTGGCTCCCTCGCAGGAGCTGGCGGCTAGAGCACAACCAATGTCACAGCCTTTACCTTTTCCTCAAGCGTTCTTCCTCTTCCTAACTACCCTCGCAACGAACGGTTCCACGGGAAACCGCAGGATTTGGCTGGTCAGTTCTTCGAGACGGGTGGAACCAGCGATGAAGAAGATTCCGAATTCGAGTCGTCGTCTCAGCGAGCACATTTTGCGAGCCTTGAACCAGATTAGGAAACCAAGCACCGCTGGCGAAATCACCGAGTTGCTCAATCGTGACCTGGACCTCGAGGAGCGCCCTTTCCAACTAAAAGACGTCGAGGAGTGGTTGCGAAACACCGAGGACACCGCGTTGACACTGTATTGGTCAAGGGCTCGTCCCCGAAAGTAGGGCTCATCCGGCTGGTATCTCCTAGACGTGTTTCCGGTTCACGGCTGCGGTCCTGTGCGCCGTTCCACATTCCGAACGATCGGACGTAAGTTCGGAAACAGCGGGACGGTATCGGTCTGCCGTTGGTCGGGACAATGCACATATAGTGGTGCTAACGATCCTGTGCGGGCGTGGAGCGCAGGACAAACGGAAGGCCACGGGGAGCATTTTGGGTCACCTCGTTTTGCAGGTCGAGAGCTTCGAGCGGAATATGGCCGCGCGTGCCGTCGGGGCTGATGTATTCAAGATAGCCATCGGCGGCCCAGTAGTCGGTCACGGCGTGGCTGGTACCATCGTTCAGCACCAGCAGGAAGACTCCCTTGCCCAAGGCCTGCTGTTCGGTCGCTGCGCTGAGCGTGGCTCCGTGGCGCTCTGACGAATTCCCTTCTGCGGTGTCGTCATCCGATGGATTGGCGGGAGCGGGGATCGCGGACATTTCCCACTGCGTGGGCCCCTGGGAATTGAGGTCGTCGCCGAGATCAAGCGAGTCTCCGCCGAAGCCGGAATAAAAAACACCAAACTCACCGGAGCAGGAAAGCAGCGGCAAAAATGGTTCGAAGAAGCAGATCTGGGTCACGCCGTTCAAGAGGCATCCGGAGGAAGAAAATCGCCGCAAGCGGTTGAAGAAGAAACCGCGGTGAGGGCGCACCGGGGAAGAAACGAAAGAAACTCGGCCGTCGGGGCGGTTGAGGAATAGCGGCGGAGACCAGAGAAGCGTTGGCGAGATCCGCGGAATGGATGGCGCGCGCGCGGCCGTGGGGATGTTCCACAGGTGTGACGACACATAGGACGAACTATCCGAAGTAGAGGACGCCCCGAATTCCGCATGCCGGGCCGAGTGCTTTCCGAGCCCGAAGTGCAGCCACCCGAAGTGCCCCCCAGTGTGGCTCCCGCCCGAAGAGTGCCCGCCTCCCCCGCCTCCAAAATGCCCGCCACCGCCTCCACCTCCATGTTGCGCCTCTGCGGAAGCGAGGAGACAGATCACGGACAGCAAGATCGGGAGGATGCGCGGCGACAGCACAAGGAGGGTAGTTCGAGTGGCCATGGCGTCCCCCACCCAGGGAATGTGCATCTAGTTTACTCCCGTTCGGCGTAGTCGGGACTGTGTGACGTTCAGCGGTAAGCTTGCACTTTGAGGAAACGCATTCCGCTGGACGACATTTCGGTCTTCGGTATCGATAGGGCTTCTCCACAGCGCTTCGATGCGGTCAGTACAATAGGACTCCCATGGCCGTCACGCTCGAACTGCATAACACAGGCGATCCAGGCGTCGGAGCTGAAGTTCGGGCGCTGGTCGAACACGCTCTGAGCGACAGGCCGGGTGATTGGCGGGTGTCGATCGTCGGTTCCCGCGAAAACGACAGTTGGGAAATGAAGATCTGGGGACCGAACGGGTTTGAGCGGTCCTACACATTGGTGGGAAGTGCGGGAGAGCACCAGCCTTTGGTGATCGGGAACGTGCTTCTGAGGTTGCTGCCGGCGAGGGTGGCGCGGGGGTGAAGGGATCCTGCAGTCACGAACGTGAAGTGTGAGCGTCGTCAGCAGAGTTCTGGTATTTCCCCTTAAGTTGCGATAATTTTTGTGACGTATTTGTGACGTAAGGGTTCAACCCGTTTCAACAAAACCAACATTATCAACATCGCCAGAACTCCCTTCCGTGCGGGCGGAAATTTGTTAAAGTCCTTTGCTGCAACATACTTCGCTGTTGCAGCGGTGAGACCGGGCGATAATTCGTAATCGGCAGGTCATCAGTTCAAGTCTGATCGTCGGCTCCATTCTTTCAATCACTTACGATCAGTTCACCGAGACCTGCTGCACAACTGCTGCACGAGCTATTCTTGCTTCCAGTTGCTTCATGGCGTTGGTCACGACTTCGGGCACCGTCTTGATGTAGCTTCTCTGCGTCGTGCTGACATCCTCGTGGCGCAGAATTGCTTGGATCACCTTGTCCGGGACACCGAGTTCATACAGGTTCGTGGCTAGGCCCCGGCGATACGCATGCCAGCCCTTCCGCGTCAGAGCCTTGCCTTGAACATGGGCTTGATCACACGGTCGGCGAGGTTGTCCAAATCAAGCGCCCCGCCAATCGTATTCGGGAACATCCAGCCAGAAGCATTCTCTGGCTTGATGGCGTCGAGCACGAACCGAAGAGGCTTGATGATCGGAACGACGCCGGGGTCTTCCTCATCCTCGTAGGCTGAGATTGAGCCCATCTAAGTGCGCCAGCTTCGGATCGCTTGGATCAGGCGACACAACGGGCTGCAACCATTTAAGGTCGTCCGACGGACATGCCATCGAAGTACCCGCTTTCCGGAGTATTGAAATCGCCATGCGCATCGAACCAAACCACGCCGCACTGACCATGATCGAATCCCGAGAGTATGCCCTTGCTGACATCGCAGCCTCCAGCGAGTACCAAGGGAAGCTGTTTGGCCGCAATCGCCTGCCTGACAATCCCCGCGAGTCGCTTGCTTACAATTAAGGATGCGTTCCCGCTATCGCGAAACGGCTCCCCGCGATCAACTCGCTCCACACTTACTGCGAGACCCTTTGCGGCAATGAGCTTGCTTACGCCAGCCTGCACCAGACGCTCCGGGCCTTTGCTGGTGCCCTGACGCTCGTCGCCCATCGTGTAAGGAACCTGAATCAGACAGATGTTCAAGCTTTGCTGATCCTCACTTCACCCACCCCCGATTCGTCCTCGGCCAATCAATCCTGCACCGCCCGCCCCAAGTTGGCAGCCACAACAGTTTCTTTGGCGGTGTTCCTCTTGCGCAGTGGTATAGCGCAGCGGAACGCTCGTAGAAGACGCACTGCTGACATGTGGCACGAGTGAGACCAGTTACGTTTTTTTGACAATCTCCACGGGCATGTGGCTCAGCTTGTCGTAAATCCGGCTCCGTCGGAGTAGAGGCCACCAATCGTAAAGATAAATTTGCATCGGTCGCCACATGGCGACCCATCCGGCAATCGTAAGGCTCTCCCGCACGACAGCAGCCCAAGTGCCCTCCGAATGACCTAACAACATCTTGCTGAGAACTAGACAGGCAGCCAAGAAAAGAAGCCCGATGATGAGACTCGTCCGGCCCTGCCTCATGAGCCGCTTGAACTCCAAGTCAGTAATTTGTGCACGGTGAACAAAGTGGTTGCGGACGGCCGTCCGAATCAATTCT
>JBEKFN010000159.1:0-9325 GCA_050013295.1 Terriglobales bacterium | reverse complement strand
GATGACGTTTCGCGCGCTCGGCAAGAGATCAAAAAGCGCTAAACCGCCGAGACGCCAAGGGCGCAGAGAAAAGACTGAAAGTAATGATTTACTGCCGATCTCATGAGCTCCAGCCAAAGATTCCCTCGGCGACCTCGGCGTCTCGGCGGTGAGATCTCTACGAATTTGCACCGCAACACTTCTTATATTTCTTGCCGCTGCCGCAAGGGCAAGGATCGTTGCGCCCAACTTTCGCCGCCGAGCGCACCACCTGTTGGACCTGCATGTCGCCCGCCCCGGCCATACGCGCCTGTTCCAGTTACCGCTTCTTCTTGCGCTGGAAGGTTTCTTCGAGTTCGTCCACGGAGGTCGTAACCTGGCGAGGCCGGCGTCCATTGCCGCCGCGGCCGCCGGTGATGACCGAAGGCACGCCGGTTTCGGGTTCTTGCCCGGACGTATCGCTTGGAATGATTCCGCCCGCCGGCCTCGCTGCCACGTCCGGCGGGCGTTCCATGATCTGCATCAGGTACAGATAGCGAACCGTTTCTTCCTGAAAACGCTGCATCATTTCTTCGAACATGTCGAAGGACTCGCGCTTGTACTCGACCAGCGGATCATGCTGACCATAACCGCGCAGGTTGATGCCCTCTTTCAGGTGGTCCATGGAGAGCAGGTGATCTTTCCACTGCGCGTCGATCACGCTCAGCATGATCATGCGCTCGTGATAGCGCATAGCCTGGGCGCCGATCAGCGCCTCTTTCGCGTCATAGCGCACTTTAAGTTTGTCAAAGATGGCGTCGCCCAGTTCCTGCCGGTTCATCTGCTCTGGCTTGAGGCCTTCGGCGTAGATGTCGACGCCAAAGCGGGCGATGATCGCGTCTTTCAGAGCTTTGAGGTCCCAGTCGGCTACGTGCGCTTTGGGCGGACAGTGCCGTTCGAGGATCTCGGCGAGAATCCCGGAGACGTAGTCTTCGACGATGAGATCTTTCTGGTCGAGGCCTTCCAGCAGACGGCGGCGCAGGCCATACACCGCTTCGCGCTGCTTGTTCATGACGTCGTCATACTCCAGCAGGTGTTTGCGGGCCTCGAAGTTCTGGCCTTCAACGGCTTTTTGCGCGCCTTCGATTTGGCGCGTGATCATGCGCGATTCGATGGGAACACCTTCCTCCATGCCGAGCCGTTGCAGCAGTTTCGAAATCCACTCCCGGGCAAAGATCCGCATCAAGTCGTCTTCGAGCGAAAGATAGAAACGCGACGAGCCCGGGTCGCCCTGGCGTCCGGCGCGCCCGCGGAGCTGATTGTCGATGCGTCGCGCTTCGTGGCGTTCGGTTCCGAAGATGTGCAACCCGCCCGCTTCGATCACCTCGCGATGTTCCTTGTCCGTGTCGGCTTTGTAGCGCGCAAAAATTTCATTCCACTGATCGGTCGGCACCGCGTACTCATTGCCGGCGTAGTACCAAACCGTGCGGTTGGCATCGTCCACATCGGCTTCGATCTTGCCTTGCGCGGCGCGGATCGGTTGCGCGATTCCCTTCTTCACGCATTCCTGCTTGGCCATGAATTCGGGGTTGCCGCCGAGCAGAATATCGGTGCCCCGGCCCGCCATGTTAGTGGCGATGGTGACCATGCCTTTGCGTCCCGCCTGCGCCACAATCTCCGCTTCGCGCTCGTGGAACTTCGCGTTCAGCACGACGTGCTCCTTCAATCCCTTTTTATTCAGCAGGTCGGAAAGGCGTTCCGATTTTTCGATCGAAGTCGTGCCTACCAGCACCGGTTGGCCGCTATCGTGCAGCCTTTGAATTTCATCGGCGGCCGCGAAATATTTTTCTCTCTCCGTACGATAGACGATGTCCGGATTCTCTTTGCGCAGCAGCACACGATTGGTCGGTATGACCACGACTTCGAGCCGGTAGATCTTGTCGAATTCCGGCGCTTCGGTTTCCGCCGTGCCCGTCATGCCCGCCAGCTTTTTATACATGCGGAAATAATTCTGGAAGGTGATGGTGGCGAGCGTTTGATTCTCGCGCTCGATCTTCACATTCTCTTTCGCTTCGATCGCCTGATGCAGCCCGTCGGACCAGCGCCGGCCCGGCATCAGGCGCCCCGTGAATTCGTCGACAATCAGCACTTCACCGTCTTTGACCACGTACTCGACATCTCTCTTATAGAGCGCATGCGCTTTGACAGCGGTCTCCACGTGATGCTTCAGCGCCCAGTTTTCCGGGTCGGCGATGTTGCCGATCCCCAGCAGCTTCTCGGCTTTTACCCAGCCGTCGTCGCTGACCGTGATGTTGCGGTGTTTTTCGTCGACCACATAGTCCCCGGTCATGATTTTGGGCTCGCCCGGCTGCGTATCGATTTCTTCGCCCTTTTCGAGCTTGGGGATGATGCGATTCACCTTGTAGTACTTGTCGGTGGACTCTTCGCTGGCGCCCGAAATGATGAGCGGCGTGCGGGCTTCGTCGATGAGGATGGAATCCACTTCGTCGACGATGGCAAAGTTGTGCACGCGCTGCACACAATCGTTGAGGTCGAACTTCATGTTGTCGCGCAGATAGTCGAAACCGAATTCGTTGTTGGTGCCGTAGGTCACGTCCGCAGCGTAGGCGGCGCGGCGCTGCTCGTCATCGAGGTCGTGGACGATCACGCCCACCGTCAGGCCGAGAAAGCTGTAGAGCTTGCCCATCCATTCCGAGTCGCGCTTGGCCAGGTAATCGTTGACCGTGACCACGTGCACGCCGCGTCCGCTCAACGCGTTCAGATAAACCGGGAGCGTGGCGACCAGCGTTTTGCCCTCACCGGTCTTCATTTCGGCGATCTTGCCTTCGTGCAGAACCATGCCGCCGATCAACTGCACGTCGAAGTGCCGCATGTTGAGCACGCGCCGTCCCGCTTCGCGGACAACGGCAAACGCTTCCTCCAGCAGTTCGTCGAGAACGACCTTGAGCAACTCGCTGCGCTCGGCTTCGATTTCCCTCTGGCGGTCGATATCAGGAAGATCAGTATCCGCGTCCGGCTCGTCGGCGATGGAGCTGAGCCGCTCCTGAATGCGGGCGCGAAACTCCGCTGTTTTGCTGCGGAGTTGCTCGTCGGAGAGCTTCTGTATCTCCGGTTCGAGCGCGTTGATAACCTCCACGCGCGGCTGCAAGCGCTTGATCTCCCGCTCGTTCTTCGTCCCGAAAACCTTGCCCAGCAATGTGTTGATCAAAACAGAAATCCTTCGGAGTCACACGTCCCAAGCATCAGTAAAAGCCTAGCACATTAGATGCGGCAGGGATGGCGACGGACGGACAACACAAGTTACGCCAGTTGGCGTCCCCCTAAAGAAACGGGTTCTGGATGACAAGATCCCCAAAGCGCCGCCCATGTTGCATGTCTTCGCTGTAGAGAACCTTGCAACCACCCTGAAGCGCCGCGGCTACGATGAGAGCGTCGTACCATGCGAGTTGATTTTCGCCATGCAAGCGTAAGGCTTCGATCACGAGCGCAGGAGACGAAGATATGGCCATCATCGGGAATAGCGCCTTGAACACAAACGACTCCAAGTCGGACCTGGCGATAGCAAGGCGAAATCCTCGCAGGGCAACGTTGAGAAACTCCTGAACGACTTGATAGCTGATGATCGCCTGCTTATCGGCAGCACCGTCTGTAATCAACCGCTGGGCAATTTTAGCTTTTTCGGGGAAAGATTGACCGAAGGCATAGACGATGATGTTCGTATCCAGGAAGGATTTAACGTTCATTCATCTCATCCCGCGTGAACTTTCGCCCGGCATCGGCGTACTTGAGTTTTTCAAACAACGCTTCTATTTCCGCGCGGCTCACCATGCGGGAGCCATACCAGTCCAGCCAATCGCGGAAGGCGTCGTTCAAAGTTTTGTGCTCGCTGCGAGCAACCTCTCGGGCCAGTTCGATTTTGTTTTCGTCGGCACTAAACGTGATGTTCTTCATATCTATCGCTCATTCATCTCGTCGCGCGTAAACTTGCGGCCGGCGTTCACGTGACGGAGGCTGTTGTAAAGCTCTGTGACCTCCGCGGCGCTAACGCGACGGGATCCGTACTGAATGAGCCATTCGCGGAAAGCATCGATCAGGGGCCTGTGCTCGCTGCGAGCAACTTCGCGGGCACGTTCAATGGCAGATTCGTCGGCGCTAAAAGTAGATGTTTTTGCACGAGAATAGTGTACACGAGACTCGTGCCCCCAGGCAAATAGTGGAGTTTCGAGGGCAAAGTTCCCCCGTTCGTTACAGAAGGCACAGGTGATACGCCAAACTTCCAGCTTATCGCCTTGGTTACCCATGCCTTCGCCGAGGTCCCACCAGCTATCCACCATGATGCCAGCAGGCCAACCCTTCGGTGATTCGCCTGCAAGCCTTCGCCCCGCCGCCCCAGTTTGGCTTCGTTCTGTCCTTCCCTGTATCATTCCGCTCGGACGACCCATGCCCACCTTCTACCAGCGATTTCAGGAATCGGCCCGGAAGTTCCCCGACAACATTGCCCTTGAGATTCAACGGCAGCAGACGGTAGAGCGTGTCACCTTTGCGGAACTGACGCGGATGTCGGAGAGCGTGGCGCGTTGGCTCTCAACTCGCGTCCCGAAGGATGCGCGCGTCGCGATTCTGGCGGCGAACCATCCGCGGTGGGTGGCGGCATATTTAGGGATCATCGCCGCCGGCCGAACGGCAGTTCCGCTCGACACGACTTTCAACGCCGACCAGGTGCAGAAGTTGTTGATCGACAGCGGAGCGTCCCTGTTGTTCTGCGACGTGAAGCATCTTCCGGTGGCCGCGGAAGCGGTCGAGGGACTCGGCATAAGTCTGGTGATGACGTCAGCGGCCGCCGAACAGAATCCCAATCCGGATGCCCCACTCATCGCGTCCTCTGCGATGAGTGGGTTCCGCGGTACGCAGGCTCTAGCCGCCGATCTCGATTCCATCTTCGCCGCCGGCCCCGCCGCCTTTCAGCCCCTCGTCCCCGCTGCGGACGACCTGGCGGCGCTGCTCTACACCTCGGGCACCACCGCCGATCCAAAGGGCGTCATGCTCACCCACGCCAACCTCGTCGGCGAGGCGAATTCGGTGCTCGCGGTGGTCAAGATTGGCCCTGAGGATGCCCTGCTGGGAATTCTCCCCATGTTTCATGTGCTGGCGCAGATGGCCAACCTTTTCCTGCCTCTATTCAATGGCGCGCGCGTGGTGTATCTGGAAACGCTGAACACCACCGAATTGCTGCGCGCTTTGCAGGAACGCGACATCACCGTGGTTTGCATTGTGCCCCAGTTCTTTTACCTGATTCACGAGCGCATTTTCAAAGAACTGCACAAACGCGGCAAGCTCACGCTGTCGCTGGTGCGCACCCTGATGGCGCTGAATCGCGCGCTGCGCCGAGTCCACATCAACGCGGGCAAACTTTTCTTCGGAAAGATTCACGCCACCTTCGGCGCTCGCATGCGTTATCTGGTCACCGGCGGTTCGCGATTCGATGCGGCCATCGCCCGCGACTTTTATTCTTTTGGCATTGACGTTCTGAACGCGTACGGACTGACAGAAACCTCAGGCGGCGCTTTCCTCAACCCTCCGGGGCACATCGTATTTGGCTCGGTCGGACCGCCTTTTCCTGGGGTCGAAGCCAAGATTGTCCAAGAGAAGACCGTGGACCCGCAACCGCTGGACGAGGGCGTGCCGCCCGTGGGTGAGATTGCGATCCGCAGCGCCATCGTCATGAAGGGATATTGGAATCGTCCCGAGGCCACGGCCGAGGTGCTTCGCGACGGCTGGTTCTATACCGGTGATCTGGGCTACTTCGATTCCGGCGGCAATCTATTCATCACCGGGCGGCGCAAGGAAGTCATCGTGCTCGCCAATGCAAAAAACGTGTATCCGGAGGAGATCGAGGCGCACTACCTCCGGGCGCAGTCCGTGAAAGAAATTTGCGTGATGGCATCCGAGGCGCGCCCGGGTGATCCGATGTCCGAGCGGCTGCATGCCGTGGTCGTGCCCAACTTTGAACTGCTGCGCGAACGCAAGATCGTCAACGCAAAAGAGGCGATCCGCCTCGACATTGAAGCGCTCTCCCACAAGATCGCTTCCACCAAACGTCTGGGAAGTTACGACATTTGGCAGGAAGACCTCCCGCGCACGACGACGCGCAAGTTAAAGCGCTTCCAGATAGAGCAGAGGGTTCGGGAGCTGAAACAAAACGGCGGCGGCGCTGCGGACGTTGGCAGGGAGAAAGAAAAGCCGCTAACTGACGACGAGCAATCGTGGCTGGAGCGGGAGGGTGTAAAGCGCGCCCTCGCCATAGTTCGGGAATCGTCGCGGGACTCTTCGCGCAGCCCGCTTGAGGAGATTCGTCCCACCCACAATCTGGAGCTGGATTTGGCACTCGATTCCATGCAGCGCATTGAATTGCTGACCGCGCTCGAGCAGCAGCTTGGCGGCGAAGTGCCCGAGTCGCAGCTGGCGGAAATTTATTCGGTGCGCGACCTGGTCGATGCCGTTCTAGCCAGCGCCAGCCGCGGCGAGGGCCAAGCCAGCTCGGGAGCACCGGCCTGGTCGACCATCTTGAGCAAACCTTCGTTGAACGAGCTATCGGCCGATCCCGAGGTCCTGGCGCTGGCGCGCCACAATATTTTCGCTGAAGTCTTTTTCTTTCTGCTGGGGAAATTGATTTATCTTTTCGCGCTCGACCGCCTTCACCTAAAAATGCGCGGACTAGAAAATCTGCCCGAAAAGGGCCCCTACATCCTCTGTTCGAATCACCAGAGCTATATCGATCCGATGGTGATGGCCGGGGCACTGCCGTGGCGCCTGTTTCGCGATACCTTTGCGCTGGGCACGAGCGACATCTTCGGTAAGGGATTCTTGCGGCGACTGGCGCGATGGCTGCGCGTGGCGGTCCTCGATCCGGACGCAAACCTGGTGTCCGCCATGCGTGCCGGAGCTTTTGGCCTCAGCCAGGGACACATTCTCGTTCTGTATCCCGAGGGCGAACGCACCAACGACGGCAACCCGAGAGTATTCCGCAAGGGCGCCGCGATCCTCTCGATTCACACGCAAGCTCCGATTGTCCCGATCGCGATCGAGGGCTTCTACGAATTTTGGCCGCGTCACAAAAAGTTCCCCAAGTTCGCCGATGTGCAACTGTCATTCGGCAAGCCGATTCAGCCTCCACCACTGAGTGAGGCGAGCGAGGCCGCGTACGAGCAACTGACGTCCGAGTTGAAAACCAGAGTCGTGGCGATGTGGCAAGAATTGAGAGACAAAGAATTGCGAGAAAAAGAACTGAGCGAAAACGAAGGGCGCGGAAAAAACTCCAGCCGGCCGGAATCCGAATCGAAGAATTCGGCGCTGCCCGAAACCGCACCTCGTTAACTTTATCTATCCGTGCTTTTATGCGCCCGCGCCCTTAGCTTGCCCGCCCACAACCTTGGTGAAGGCCTCCACAACACCGGCGTGGAACTTCTGGCCAGCCCCCGCCACAATCTCCTGTTCGGCCTGGTGAGGCGAGAAAGATTTGCCGGCAGCGCCGCTGATCAATTTTTGGTAGGCGTCGGCCACCGCCAGAATGTGAGCCTCGATCGGAACATTGACCGAACGCGCTCCCTGATCCTGCAAAATCTGCTGCGCGACGATGATCGGAATCACCCGCCGCAGCGCATTTCCGACGGCCTGGGCGCGCGCATCGGCCTTGCGGGGCTTGCGGAAACTGGCAACCACTTCGTCGCGGCTCATGTCCGCGGCCTTGTAGAGAATGTCGTTGCTGATGCCGAGCTTGCTCAGATCCCGCAGCAACACCGCCGACCGCAGCAACTCGACCCGATCCGAACCCAGGCCCATCGCCTCGGCCATTCTGGTTGATGCCTGCACCACACGCTGGTTTTCACCATTGCCGAGCTTCTCATTGGCCATGACGTGTTCCAGAACCAGCAGCAGCCCGCTGAAACTTTCCCGGATGTCAGCGGTCATCGCCTCCTTGCGCTCGTAAAGTGTGCCCATCACGTAGCCGACAACCGCCAAAATTCCCGCCCAGATGGCGAAGTTGAAGAGCCGCTCCCCGGGCAGCGTCAGCACCCGATGTGCGGGTAGCAAGTTGTTCAGAAAGTCCAGCAGAACGACCAGGAAGACGCAGGCGAAGGCGGTGAGAGTCGCGTGCCGGCGTCCGAAGTAGTAAGCCGAGTACAAAGTCGGCAGGAAATAAAAGCAGAGCGCCATCGGCAGCGACTCGGCATAGAACTGCACCGTCGCCGCGATCAGGAACAACGATAGCAGCAGAATACTTTCCTTGGCGAATTTACTCATCGTGGTTGACCCGATTCTTGATCGTCCCGATTCTGTTGTCCGGGCCGTCCAGTCCCGCTCGCGAGCAAGGAAGCCCTTCCTGACATGTTGAAGCACTCTAGTGTCCAAGGAAAGTTACCGGGGTCATGAGCCTTTTGTGCAGTGGCGCAGGGGAGAGCACCCGCCGGGTGCCCACCCATCGGTTTTTGAAGGGTGGGATTCTGCGCCCACCGCTTGTGATCTTGTGATCTTTCGCTGACTCCTGCCGCGCCCTCGATCGTAGCGCGCACCGATGATCCCCATCACCCACCCTTTTCGCAAAGTACGCGAAAAGCATGGGGCACCCGGCCTGATAGTTACCAGATAGTACCGGTACCCCCCTCCCCCCCGCCTCCTAGAATCATCGAGTTAGCGTCAATTTCCGGACTTGGTCTTTGAATCATAAGGACTTACATCAAAGTATTCCGGAATAAGGACTTAGGGCAGATCCCGGTCCTGTTCGTGTTTTCAAGGAGCGCCGACTAGTGGGGCTGGGGCGGCTTCGAGGAGCGTCTTGGGGACGGGCACACCTCGGGCCTGCTACAGGTCGATCTCCATTGTCTCCGACGGGCGGTTCGAGGTCTGTGATCGTGCTCACTGGGCGTTTGTGATGAAAAAAAGTCAAAGGCCCCGCCCTTCGCTTCGCGATAGGACGGGTCACCCGCCTTCATGTTAGGCTGACTCTTCGTCGGTCTAGCACGAGGTGCCAGTTGGTTCGGTTGGGTTTTGATTGGATCGATGTGGTGGTGTCAGACAACCATTTCGGCCTTAACGAGCGCGTTCTTCCCGCCTATTTGGCCGCGTATGAAGTTCTTCACAGGACACACCTTGAACGGATCGGAGAGTGTAAGCAGAGCATCGCTGAGGTAACAAGTCAAGAGGAGTATGCCGATGCTCGCTGCGATCTCGATGACGAAGAATACAGATGGCAGGAACAGACTCAGGCCTTGGCGACGATGGCGCTCACCTTAACGGCTTCTTCAAATAAATCTTTCCTAGACCAAATGAAGAGGCTGTTCGCGTCCAC